>JAEVZU010000061.1 GCA_023392075.1 Bacillota bacterium
GATAATCCAAAAGTAAGAAAGGCCTTCTCATTGGCTATAGACCGTAATTATCTGGTTGAAAAGGTTCGAAAGGGCGGAGAAACTCCGGCATCAGGCTTCGTACCATATGGTATTGCTGATGTTAAGCCGGATCCTGATTTCCGTACAACTGCAGGAGAGTTAATCCCCGCAAAACCGCAGGATTACCAGAAGAATATTGCCGAAGCTAAGAAACTTCTTGCTGAAGCAGGCTATCCAGACGGAAAAGGGTTGCCAAAGATTACATACGGTTTGAATACCGGTGCAGGACATGAGCCTGTCGCAGAAGCTATTCAGCAGATGTGGAAGGAAAATCTCGGTGTTGAAGTTGAAATTCTGGCCCAGGAATGGAATGTATTCCAGCAGTCAAGAAAAGATGGTGTTTACAGCATAAATAGAAACGGTTGGTTAGGGGATTATTTGGATCCGTCAACCTTCATGGATATATTCACAACTGGAAATGGACAGAATAACGCCAAGTACAGCAATCCAAAATACGATGAATTGATTTCAGCAGCAAGAAAAGAAACAGATGTTAAAAAACGTATCCAGATATTCCATGATGCGGAAAAAGTCCTTATGGATGATTCTCCAATAGCTCCGTTATTTTTCTATACACAACCTGTTGTTATATCTAAGGATTTACAGGGGGTAGTTAATACAAAACTTGGATGGGTAATCTTTAACTGGACATCCTTTAAATAATTACCTAATTGGTATTTTTTAATGCATCACCCCAAACTCAGGATTAACAGTACTTAGACTGCCATTAAAAAGTTATAAATTCCTATACGCTAAAAAACCTGCAGTCACTGGTTTATCAGTGATTACAGGTTTTTTTGGTGCCCAGAGCCGGAATCGAACCAGCGACACGGGGATTTTCAGTCCCCTGCTCTACCGACTGAGCTATCTGGGCAGGTGGTGGGCCTTTCAGTCGAAAGCGTAACAAAGATGCTGGTAGCATGTTTGTAGCTTGAGAGTCCCTGTTAGAATTGCTATAGGCAATTCTTATCTTCGCGGGAGCGAAGAAAGGTCCTAAAAAAACTAATTAATAATTAAGGTTGTGGTGGGCCTTCAGGGACTCGAACCCCGGACCAACCGGTTATGAGCCGGTTGCTCTAACCAACTGAGCTAAAGGCCCTCGAAAAGGACGAGTTTTAGTATAATAAAAAAACGTAATTAAGTCAATAGTAAACTTATAAGATTTCACCAATAATTTTGTATTCTTAAATAGTTCCTGAATGGTCTTGAATTAAAATAGCAAACTTTGCTAGGAAAGTCTCAATTTATTTGATAAAATTAGATTATTGAAAGAATAAAGAAAAAGGTTGGGAATTTAACTCATGGGTATAATTCAAAATTTGGAGTACTTATCACAGCTTGTTGCAGTACCGGGTTATGAGAAGGATGCGGCTGAAAAATGCTCTGTTCTTTTTTCTGACTGGTGTGACCAGGTTCGGGTTGATAAGTTTTTTAATGTGATTTGTTTGAAAAAGGGATATAACAAAGCCGCAAAGAAACTGATGATAACTGCACATATAGACGAGATCGGTTTTTTGGTAAATTCCATTGATGATAAGGGCTTTGTGGGAATAACGAATGTAGGTGGAATAGACAGTAAGATACTGTTGGCTCAGGAGGTAATAATCCACGGAAAGCAGGATCTTATCGGAATTATTGGAGCTACACCTCCACATCTGCTGAAGGCCGAAGATGCCGGTAAAGCGGTAAAACTGCGCGATATCAGGATAGATACGGGTTTGAACGGTGATGAACTGAAAAAGTATGTATCCATAGGAGATACAGTTTCATTGAGGGCAAAATTTATAAAAATGAACGATCAAAAGGTCAGCGGAAAGGCCATGGACAACAGGGCCAGTATTGCCTGCCTGCTTGAAATACTCAGGTTGCTCAAGGATGTCAATCATGAAAATGATTTGGTATTCGTGGCTTCCGCGCAGGAAGAAACCTATCTGACGGGAGTTATGACGGCGTCATATGCCCTCAGGCCCGATGCCGCAATAGTTATAGATACCTGTCATGGAGATATTCCTGACCTGTCAAAGGATGTGTCTTCAACGCCGGGAAAAGGGCCGGAGATATCCATAGGTCCGAATTTACAGCCCAGGCTGGTATCAAAACTCTTTGAACTGGGTAAGGAAAATGGTATTCCGTTTCAAAAAATGGTTGAAGCCGGAGACACGGGGACAGAGGCATGGGCAACGCAGGTCAGTGCTGCCGGGATACCTACGGCTCTGCTGTCAATACCCATAAGATATATGCATACGGCTGTTGAAACAGTAAACCTGGAGGATATAAAGTTCACAGCCAGAATGGTTTCAGAATTTGCTAAATTAAGCAGTGAACAGTTGGGGGAATTACTATGCTTATAAAAGAGTTGACAGATTTGAACGGTGTATCGGGTAATGAAAATGAGGTAAGAGAATTTATTATTGATAAGATACAGAATTTATGTGATTCCTACAGGGTGGATTCCATCGGCAATATTATAACGTTTAAAAAAGGCGGCAGCAGTAAATTAAAGGTCATGCTGTCGGCTCATATGGATGAGGTGGGTTTCATTGTATCGGGACATACCGAAAAAGGCTTTATAAAGTTTAAAGCGGTTGGAGGTATAGATGACAGAATTCTTCCGGGGAAAAAGGTTGTAATCGGAAAAAAGAAGCTGGGCGGAGTTATCGGAATAAAGCCAATACACCAGCAGGAACGGGAAGAGAGAGAGAAAATATCAAAGATTAAAAATTTATATATTGATATTGGCGCCGACTCAAAGGAGGAGGCGGAAAAACTTGCTCCATTGGGTGAATTTATTGCTTTTGACAGTGATTTCATACAGCTTGGACAGGAGTGTATAAAAGCCAAAGCTCTGGACGACAGGGTGGGTTGTGCCGTGCTGATTGAAGCGCTCAAGCACAGCTACGATTTTGATCTTTATGCCTGCTTTACAGTCCAGGAAGAAGTCGGCCTCAGAGGTGCACAGGTTGCTGCATACAATGTAATGCCTGATGTGGCATTGATTATTGAAGGTACTACCTGCGCAGATGTCCCGGATGTGGAGAAACATGATTATTCAACCATACTTGGAAACGGTGCGGCTCTGACAATAATGGACAGAACCTGTTACTGCGACAGGGAACTTGTTCAATATCTGTATGGTGTCGCAGTTCAAAACAACATAAAAGTTCAGTACAAACAGACTACTACAGGCGGGAATGATGCAGGACAGATTCAAAGGACGGGTACGGGTGTCAAAACCGCATCCATATCCGTACCCTGCAGATATATACATTCCCCAGTATCAGTAATGGATATAAGGGATTATGAGGCGGTCGAACGGCTTACAATTGCTGCGTTGCATCAAATCAGCAAAGAAAAGGATTTTTTAAGGGAACAGATATAAAACTATAGTTTGGAGGACTATTTATGCAGGAAACATTAAAATTGGTAACCCAGGTATTTGGGGTTTCAGGCAATGAGGATGAAATAAGAGAAGTCATAACAAATGAGATAAAGAAACATGTTGATGAAATAAGAGTCGATGCCATGGGTAATCTGATAGCGGTTAAAAGGGGCAAGAAAAAGAAAATCATGCTTGCGGCACATATGGATGAGATAGGCGTTATTGCCACTTTCATCGATGACAATGGCTTTATAAGATTTTCAAATATAGGCGGAGTATCACAGCTGACTGCTCTGGGACAAAGAGTCAGGTTCAGAAACGGAACCATCGGAACTGTAAACAAGGAAGAAAAACTTGAAGATGTAAGAGACCTCAAGCTGTCCAAAATGTATATTGATATAGGCTGCAAAAACAGGGAAGAAACAGAAAAACTGGTTAAGATAGGTGATGCGGCTAACTTTGCAGGAGATTTCACCGTTCAGGGAAACTGTGCCATATCAAAGGCTATGGATGACAGAAGCGGTTGTGCCGTACTTATTGAACTCATAAAATCACTTCCAAAAACCGATAACGAAATTTATTTCGTTTTTACAACCCAGGAGGAGGTAGGACTTAGAGGAGCCAAGACAGCTGCCTTCGGAATAATGCCTGACTGTGCTATCGCTTTGGATGTGACGCTTACAGGTGATACACCGGAATGTGACAAGCGGGAAGTAAAACTTGGAGGCGGACCTGCCATAAAGGTAAAGGACACTTCCTACCTCGCTCATCCTGCTATCCGGAGAGAGCTTGAGAATCTGGCGTCTGAAAATGGAATCCCGTATACATTGGAGCTATTGGACAGAGGCGGCAGTGACCCCGGAGCCATTCAGACAACCGGTGCCGGAGTTCCCTGCGGAGGAATTTCCATTCCGTGCAGGTATGTTCATTCTCCGGCGGAAATGGTCAGCCTTGAAGATTTGGAGAACTGTGTAAAGCTCACTTCGCTTTTTATAAAAAACTATAAATGATAGGATACAGATTAAATGTTTAATTTTAAAATAAATGACATAACGCCAAAGAGAAGTTTGGCGTTGTTTTTACTTGCATTAACAGCAGTCCTGTGGAGTCTGGGAGGGCTGCTCATAAAGCTTGTAAACTGGAATCCCATAGCTATAGCAGGGGGGCGAAGTCTTATTGCTGCTCTTCTGATTTTATTTTTTATAAAGAAGCCTGATTTCAAGTTTAGTTTTTTAAAATTCTCAACAGCGTTTGTATACGCAGCTACTGTAATTACCTTTGTGGCGGCTACAAAACTTACAACTGCGGCCAATGCCATAATCCTTCAATATACCGCCCCGATATATGTTGCAATATTCGGAGCAATTTTCCTCAAGGAGAAGGTAAGATGGTATGATGTCATTACGATAGTAGTAGTCTTTGGAGGGATGCTTCTTTTCTTTATTGATAAATTAACCTCCGGAGGAATGCTTGGAAATCTTATCGCAATAAGCAGCGGAGTTTTTTTTGCACTGGTTGCCTTGCTCTTAAGACTTCAAAAGGATGATTCACCGCTGGACAGAATTTTCTGGGGCAATATTATGACTGCTGTTATAGGCATACCTTTTATGTTTCAATCCGTACCGGATACAAAAAGTATGATTGGAATAGGACTTCTTGGTATTTTTCAGCTGGGAATTTCATATATATTATTTTCAGTAGCAATTAAAAATATTTCTGCTCTGGAAGCCGTACTGATTCCGGTTATTGAGCCCATTTTGAACCCAGTATGGGTAGCGCTTGTTGTTCATGAGGTTCCGGGTATATATTCCCTGATCGGGGGAAGTATTGTTTTAATTATTGTTACGTTAAGATGCATTTATACATACTATTTGTCGAAGAAGCGGGAAACAGGTATGAAAAAGCAGGAATTTGCAGGTTTGTCATAGAACATATATGTCTGAGTATACTATGAAAAGGGGTGCTGTTATGAATATTACATTTCTTGGAGCAGCTAAAACTGTAACAGGTTCGTGTTATTTGGTAGAAACCGGAGATAAGAAATTCCTTGTCGACTGCGGTATGTTTCAGGGCAGGGCGAATGAAGTGCTTTTAAATGCCGAACCTTTTCCGTTTAATCCGGGCGAACTGGATTTTATGCTGCTTACACATGCTCACATTGACCATAGCGGAAGAATTCCAAAGCTTTTCACAGATGGTTTCAAAGGTACGATCTATGCTACAAAACCAACTGTTCAACTGTGCGGAATAATGCTCCCTGACAGCGGCCACATACAGGAGATGGAAAATGAATGGCTTAACAGGAAAAGGCAAAGAGCGGGCAAACCACCTGTTAATCCGTTGTATACAGTAAAAGAGGCGGCGGATTGCCTTGGATTGTTCAAAGGTGTGGCCTATGGAGAGGCAATCAGTGCAGCAGACAATATCCGCGTCAGATTCAATGATGCCGGACATGTTCTGGGTTCTGCAATAATTGAAATTTGGATCAGAGAGAACGGAAAGGATACAAAGATAGTCTTCAGCGGTGATCTTGGCAATAAGGGAATTCCATTATTGCGGGACCCGGCTGTAATTGCCGACGCTGATTATCTTGTAGTAGAATCAACATACGGTAACAGGCTTCATACGTTGAAAAAGGACAAGGACAGACTGGAAAGGCTTATCAATATAATTTCAGAAACTGTTGCAAAGGGAGGAAATGTTATTATACCATCCTTTGCAGTGGGAAGGACCCAGGAAATAATTTATGATCTTAACAAATACATGGACGTATTTGGAGATGCGGTTGACAGAATTTTAAATATTCCGGTATATGTTGACAGCCCTCTTGCTACGTCTGCGACTCAGATATTCAGAGAAAATCTTGACTGCTTTGACGAAGAAGCCAGGCAGTATATTGCAAACGGGGATAATCCGTTGGATTTTCCGGCACTTAAGTTTACACAGTCCTCTGAAGAATCCAAAAAGCTTAATGAAAAGACTGAAAGTACCATAATCATATCTGCAAGCGGTATGTGTGAAGCGGGAAGAATCAAGCATCACCTCAAGCATAATCTGTGGAGAAAGGAATCCACTATTCTCTTTGTTGGCTACCAGGCAGAGGGTACGTTGGGAAGAAAACTGCTGGATGGGGCATCCAGGGTCAAGCTGTTTGGTGAGGAGATTTCAGTAAATGCAAGGATAGAAGCCATTGACGGATTCTCCGGACACGCGGACAAAGCCGGGCTTCTGTCGTGGATCGGCAGCATTGGCAAAAAACCGAAACAGGTGTTTATTGTTCACGGTGAACTTGAGGTTATGAATGAATTTGCACAGACCTTGGCTGATGAGTTCAGCCTGAAATGTATTATCCCTTCCAGAGGAGACAGCTATGTGATAACTGCCGAAAGCGTATATGAAAACGTTCCGAATGCTGATGTCAGGAAGAGATTCAGAAGGCTGGCTGTGGTCGAAATGCTTGAGACCCTGCGGGAAGAGTTTGAGGAACTGGCTGAAATACTTAAGGGAGATCTCAAACAGGAAAGATCGGATGTTGAGATTGATGAAGTTGCAGCCAAACTGAAGCTGGTAGAAAAATCAATTTTGGAAGCGATAAAATAGAAAAATTGAGATAATTTATTTTTTAATATTGCAAAGATTTATCAAATATAGACAAAAAGCAATGAGTATTCTCATTGCTTTTTGTCTATATTTATACCATTCAAATGCCTGACAATAAAGGATTAGAGGAATATTGACCAGATGGAAGTAAATCACACCATTTCATACAAAACATGAAGTATATACGTATAATTAATAGCAATTAATGTATATTAGAGATTTTGAAGAAATTGAATAATTGACATTTTTTTTGAAAGTTTGTATAACTTATAGGGATGTTAAAATACCAAAAGATCGAATATGTAATTGCCAGAAAATATAAAGCAGCTTGTCAAAGTGAAAAAAATTGCAGGTTGCAATACTTTTGGGGGACTAAATATGAATATCTTGAAATTAAAGAAAAAAGCAACTTTTTCTTTAATTACATTAATGATGTGCAGTACACTGCTTTACTCTGCGAATAATACTTTTAATATAACCGGATACATAAACACTCAAGTTGAAATTTTTAAAGAAAAAGAAATGAAATATGTATACAGCCAGTACAACCAGTCTGGTGACAAATATTGGGAAAATTATGATGAACCTGCCGGCGATAATATTCAAGGCAGCTATAGCGGCGCACTTGGGCAGAAAATTGCCAGTGCACGTAATTATCAGAATTATATGCTGCTGGAACAAACTAAGAATACCGGCTCAAAAAAGTCCATATCTGAACTGTTGCAGAATCTATCTAAAATCAATTCGATATATGAGGATCTGGAAAGCAGGATAGATAAGGATTCATACAGGGATAAAAAATTTGGGGTCTATTATGTTTTCAGTTTTGATTATACAATGAATGCACTGAAGGAGCTGGATAATTCCATTGATAGGATATCAGCTGCTCAAAAGGTACCAAAAGCTTTGTTGACAGCAGTTTTATTCAGAGAAATGATGTTTTTGGGCCAGGAGGATTTACTTGACGGACTGCCTGTTATTGGAGGGAAGTCCATGGGTATATGCCAGATAGGTATTGAAAATGTAAGACATAATGAACAAATTGTTCATGGCGAAAAATCACTGATAACAAGTGAATCCGATGAACAGATAAAGACAATGCTGCAGAATCCGAAGCATGCGGTTTATTTTTGCGCCGTACAGTTGAAAGCCAGAGCTATTAAATTGACAGGAGATCCTGAAATAGATCTTACTAAACTGAACGAGGAACAACTGAAAACGGTACTTGAAAATTATAATCTTTCCAAGATATCCGTTGACATCGGTCCAATAAAAACAAAGGAAACATATGCAGTTGAGACATACAGATACTATGAGCTTTTTAAGCAATATTACCAGCTGCAGCAGTAAGAGGCCGGAATTTAAAACAAGCAGAGTAATGACTTATATGTAAAAAAAGTTAATTGCAATTTTTTATCAAAAAAATTAAATTTTTAAGAGAAAGTGTAATGCATATGAAATTACACTTTCTTTTTATGTAAATATGTAATAAAATATTTTCTGTAGATTGCTTGTAAATCAATCTTTATGGATAGTATTGGTTTACAGTAGGATGGGTTTTATATAATTTAATTTGTGGAGGACGGATAGAATGGTAGGGTCATTTTTATTAACACTATTGCCGATTTTGGTAATAGTCTGTATGCTTGTCATTTTTAAAAAGTCGGCTGATATAAGCGGTATTGTTGGTTGGCTGTGTGTTTCGGCGGTTGCATTTCTATTTTTCAATACCTCTTTGGAAGTAATATTAAGATCGACGGTATCCGGTATTATCAGATCGTTTCCTGTTTCTCTGATCGTATTGACATCACTCTTTATGATGGCTTATATGGAGAAGACGGGTGCTCTTAAAAGAATAATTATTTTTATTAAAACAATTTCAAGCCATAACAAAGCAGTCCAGATAATGATGATAAATATTGGTTTCGGAACGCTGATGGTTGCGGTTGGTGCCACTCCTGTTTCACTTTTGCCGCCCATACTTATAGCGATGGGATACTCGACATATGTGGCAATTGCACTTCCTTCAATCGGTTATGACGCTCTCTGTACATATGCTCTGCTGGGGGCACCGGTAGTGGCCTTTGTGGATTTTGCCAACAGATTTTTAGGTCCCGGCAATGAGATAACACCTTCTCAGGCCGGCAGTATTTTCTACATGTTCCTGCCCCTCGTTTCAACACTGATCGGTTTTTGCATGCTTTACATAGTTGACAAATGGAACGGAATCAAGAAAGGGTTTTTACCCTGTATAGTCACAGGCGGTGTAATTGCAGTTGTAGCTTATTTTACAAACAAAGTTGACAATCTTGTTACCCTGACAGGTGTTCTTTGCGGACTGGCAGTAATTGTTGTTATGGCGCTCTATTTGAAAATTACGGGTAAAAATATTATTGACAGAAGCAATCTTACCGAAGAAGAGAAGGCTTATGAAAAGCAGTATTCGCTATGGAAAGCGCTGAGCCCTTGGATTATATTGATAGGCCTTATTCTTGTGCTGAATCTTCCAAAGCCGGCATATGACTTTTTGTATAACCTTAAGCTGCCCATAAACGGCATTGCTGTCGACGGCAAGGGAATTGCCACAAGGGCCGTATGGAATGCATATACCTGGATTGCGGTGGCAGTGGTTATATCAATGCTCTTTATAAAACCAAAGGCCTCACAGGTTAAAGAGACTTTTAAAGTATGGTGGAAAAGAGCTCCCAGACCGGTTTTCTCTGCGGCTATATTCTTTGCTATCGGAGAAATAATGAACTATTCAAATTGGAGCATGGAAACAATGAAATACCAGTCGGCCAGTATGATAAAAGTGCTTGCTGATGTTTCGGCCGATGCCTTCAGCGGTGCCTACGGATTCATAACAGGGTTTATCGGATTGTTCGGAGGCTTTATTACAGGCAGCGAAGCTTCAACAATTGCAATGTTTGCAAACTACACTATGGAAACTGCAAAAAATCTGAATCTGGGTTTAAACGGACTTATTATTGCTACTGCAGCTCTTGCTTTCGGAGGAGGCCTGGCAAGTGTCATATCACCTGCCAAACTACAGAATGCAGCAGCTTCCATTGACAAGCTTGGAGAGGAGAACAAGGTAATAAGAATTGCATTTGTTTTTGCATTGATTTTAACCTTTGTTACCTCGGTATATGCGCTGATGCTGTTGAAAATAGGAGTTAATATCTAATATAACAAGTTAAATTAATTCAGGACAATACACGGGGCACAGGTTTCAATACTTGTGTCCTTTCGTTGCGGAAAAGGATGTATTATTTATTAATCAAATAATAAAATATCTGTTTGGTTATTGCCAATAATACGTTATAATAGAATTGTTTTGTAAAAGGTAAATTTATGCATACGCCTTATCAGGCTCACGGTAAGTGCGTTGCTGACAGGTTTTACCCAGAATAGTGAGCCTGAAAGGCTGATGGTACTTAATATGAAGCAGGTCGAAATATACACAGATGGAGCATGTTCAGGCAATCCGGGTGCCGGAGGCTGGGGTGCGGTGCTGATATATGGAGAACACAAAATAGAGATGTCAGGTTATGAAGAATCGACAACAAATAACAAGATGGAGCTGACAGCCGCCCTTGAGGCGCTGAAAAAATTAAAGGAGCCTTGCAGTGTTAATTTATACAGTGACAGCGCTTATCTGATAAATGCCTTTACACAGGGCTGGATTGACAAATGGATAAAAACAGGCTGGAAGCGGAATAAAAATGAAGAAGTAAAAAATATTGAGCTGTGGAAAGAACTTGTACGTTTATCGGATTATCACAAAATAAAATGGATAAAGGTAAAAGGGCATGCAGATAATGAAATGAACAACCGGTGTGATAAACTTGCCACCGATGAAATCAAGAAAGCAGCAGGCCGGCAGAAAATATAAGCTGATAGAAAATAATATCAATTTTATGACTAATAGATTTAAAAATGGAGGTTTTAAACATGGAATACTTTGAAAAGACACTTAAGACAGAGGATGTTTATAAAGGGAATATTATCAAGGTTCAAAATGTGACAGTCAGCTTGTCAAACGGAAAGGAAGCCACCAGAGATATAGTTTTGCATCCGGGTGCTTCAGTTGTGATACCAATTAATGAAAAGGGAGAACTCTACATGGTAAAACAGTTCAGAAAGCCGCTTGATCTGACAACTCTTGAGCTTCCTGCCGGTAAGCTGGATTCGGTAGGAGAAGATCCAAAGGTATGTGCCGAAAGGGAATTGATGGAGGAAACAGGTTTAAGAGCTGAGAATCTGGAACATGTAATCAGCATCCACACCACACCCGGTTTTTGTAATGAGGTGATTCATATGTATACTGCTACCGGATTAACGCAAGGTGAAGCCTGTACAGATGAGGATGAGTTTTTGGATGTAGAGAAAATTCATGTTTCCGAACTGGTTGACATGATACTAGAACACAAAATAACCGATGCTAAAACTATCATTGGTGTATTGCTGGCCGAAAGAAAATTAAGAGAAGAAAATCAATTATAGTAATATCTTATGTTTATCCGGCATATATTTTAATGTCAATATACCTTTTACATAAAAAAAGATAAAAATGCCGGAGGAACACACGATGTTAAAGAAGACTGGTAATGTTATAAAGGACCATATCAAGAACAATAAAATAATGTACTTAAGCTTGTTCCTGTTTTATATCATAGGTATTATCCTGGGAGCAGCCTCGGTAAACGACCTGGATTTTCAGCAAAAGGATGAAATGGTCACATTTTTTAACGGATTTTTAAAGCTTTTGGACAATGACAATTTCAGTCAGTTAAATCTATTTAAGACATCACTGCTGGATAATTTAAAACTGGTTGCTTTATTTTGGCTGCTTGGGCTGACGGTCATTGGTGTTCCGATGTATTATATCGCTATCGGCATGAGAGGGTTCAGTACCGGTTTCAGCTCGGGTATTATAATGGGGGTTTTGGGGACAAAAGGTGTTTTGATATCCTCTATTTGTTTTGTTCCCAAAGAAATAATACTGGTACCATGCCTGATTGCACTTGGTGTTAATGGTATAAAGCTGTCAGGGAATTTTTTCAAGAACTGGCTCAAGAAAAATGGATTACAGGATACCGGAGTTAAGCAAAAGATAATACCATATAGTTTTGTAGCAGCATTTTTTTCATTTTTTATTTTGCTCGCTACACTTGTTGAGGCATTTTTATCTTCGGGAGCATTAAAATTGATTAAAATTTAATCCTAGAATTGGAAATTTCAACAATTATATGGAATAATTATGTTAAATATAGATAAAAATACAAAATGTTCTTTAAATATAGAAATATTTGTTATAGAATATAGGTTAAGGATTAAGTCGATTTAAAAATGGTAAACACGTGCTTAACTAAAAATAAAGGAGTCGTTTTTAATGGAAGTTCAGGTTGAAAATTTTATCAATTTTCTTGAAAGAGATAAGAGATTGTCTCTAAACACCCTTCAGTCATACAGGAGGGATATTGAGCAGTACACTACATATCTGAGGGAGATAAATGCTACAAATATTTCTGCGACAAATAAAACAACAGTGATAGCATATCTTCTGCATCTTCAAAAGAAAGGCAGGGCAACCTCAACCATTTCAAGAAATCTGGCTTCAATACGGTCTTTTTATCAATTTTTGCATAAGAACAAAATAATAGATCTTGATCCAACTTCAGAGCTTGAATCTCCTAAGGTCGAAAAGAAGCTGCCCCAGATACTGTCTACCCAGGAAGTTGAATTATTGCTTGATCAGCCGAAATGTCTTGATTTAAAGGGAATCAGAGATAAGGCCATGCTGGAATTGCTTTATGCAACGGGTATAAGAGTTTCCGAACTTATTTCGCTTAACCTGACAGATATAAATCTGGAGCTTGGGTTTATAAAATGCAATAAAGGAACCAGGGAAAGAAGTATACCCATAGGCTCGATTTCGATAGCAGCAGTTAATGAGTACCTGTTGAAATCCAGAAATTTTCTCATTCAGGATGCAAATGAAGAAGCGCTGTTTGTAAATGTAAATGGAAAAAGATTGACAAGACAGGGGTTCTGGAAAATAATCAAACATTACAAAAATCAGGCAAACATAAATAAAGATATTACTCCTCATACTTTGAGACACTCGTTTGCCGCACACCTGCTGGAGAATGGAGCTGATCTCAGGTCCATACAGGAAATGCTGGGTCACTCGGATATTTCCTCAACCCAGATTTATGCTCAGATTGCAAAAAACAAAATCAAAGAGATTTATAAAAAAACTCATCCGAGAGCTTGATTTTAAAACTTAACCGGGGGCCGCCGCAAAGTTATTGAAAAATGACGTGCGCGGCTTCTTTTAGTGTGAAGGAAAAGACAGAGCAATCCGGCCACATAAGACCGCGGCTGAACTGCTCTGTTTTTACGTCGGTGGATTCTACCACATATTACAGTGATATTCCATCGGCTTTTTTGACAACTGGGAGTACCAATATTGACAGAGGTATAAAATGGAAGTATTATATATTTAGATAATTATTTAAATATTTAATAGTGCTGGAGGTGAATAATCTTGAACGATGTTTTTTATGCTCTGTCAGATCCCACAAGACGGCAGATTTTAAAGCTGTTAAAAGATGCAGATTTAAATGCGGGTGAAATTGCCGACAATTTCAATATGAGCAAGCCCTCAATAAGTCATCATCTTAATGCATTGAAACATGCTAATCTTGTTATGGCTGAAAAGCGGGGGCAGAACATTGTTTACTCATTAAACACCACTGTGTTCCAGGAAATTATTGAGTGGTTTTTTGATTTTAGGGATAGGAGTGATATAGGTGAAGATAAATAAGAAACTTGTCTTTTTAATAATTGTTTCAATTATTGGAAATATTATAATTTATCCATTTATACCTGATAAAATACCTCATAGAAATCTTCAGATGGCTGTAGACGGCTACAGCGGTAAATGGACGTTATTTCTGATGCCGCTTACAACGGCAGGAATGTACTTTTTACTGTTTTTCCTGGGGAAATTGGACAAAAGGAATGAACTGAATATAAAAACATACGACTTATTATTGACTCTGTGTGTGTTATTCTTTATTTTACTCAACATATGGATTGTATTTTACAGCCTGGGGTATGGTTTAAATATTATAAGGCTGTTAAACCTGGCAATGGGGGTTTTCTTTATAATTTTGGGAAACTATCTCCCAAGGATAAGAACAAACTCCTTGTTTGGAATAAGGACACCATGGACCTTACAAAATGAGCAGGTATGGAAAAATACTCATAGATTGGGCGGCTATGTATTAATAGCAGCAGGGCTGATATCGTTCATAATTTCTTTTTTCAGCAGTCTTATCGGGATAATCGGATTTATTGCAGTAACAGCAATGATTATATTGATTACATGTATATTTTCCTACGTTAATTACACTAAATTGACAGATAAAAATAAATTCGGAGGGATTTAGTTATGAGAATGTATGACATAATTGAAAAAAAGCGGGATGGCTTTGAACTGTCACAGGAAGAGATAAAATTCTTTATTTCTGAATACTGCAGCAACAATATTCCAGACTATCAGGCAGCAGCTTTTTTGATGGCAATTTTTTTAAAAGGGATGAATGAACGGGAGACCGCCCAGCTGACAAACGCAATGGCCCATTCTGGAGATATGATAGACCTGTCGGAAATTCCTGGGATCAAGGTGGATAAGCACAGTACCGGAGGGGTTGGAGACAAAACAACTCTGATTCTCGGACCTATTGTTGCTGCCTGCGGCATACCTGTAGCAAAAATGTCAGGGAGGGGCCTTGGCCACACAGGCGGTACAATAGACAAGCTCGAAGCAATCCCGGGGTTCAATACCAGTATTTCCAGAGAGGCTTTTATTAGGAACGTAAAGGATATCGGCATTGCAATTGCAGGTCAAACAGGAAATTTGGCACCTGCCGATAAAAAAATATACGCCTTGCGTGATGTAACCGCGACGGTAAATAACATATCGTTGATTGCAAGCAGTATTATGAGCAAGAAGCTGGCATCAGGGGCCGACAGGATTATATTGGATGTCAAGACCGGCAGCGGAGCATTTATGAAAACTCTTGAGGACTCTGTAAAATTGGCACAGGCTATGGTAAAAATCGGTGAAAACACCGGAAGGCATACTGTTGCGGTTGTTACTGAAATGGATATTCCGCTTGGAAAAGCAGTGGGTAATTCCCTGGAGATAATTGAGGCGGTGGAAACACTTAAGAACAGAGGTCCTCAGGATTTGGCCGAGGTATCTTTTGAACTGGCGGCGCGCATGCTGGAGCTGAGCGGAGAGGGCAGCTTTGAGCATTGCCGGGAATTGGTCCGCGAAGCAGTGGAAAGCGGCAGGGCGTTAAAGAAATTTGAGGAATTGATAGCCCTGCAGGGGGGGAATAAGGAAGTAATAAACGACTACAGCCTGTTTCCTCAGGTCAAACATATATTTGAATATAAAGCGGAAACAACAGGTTATATCAGTACCATGAAAACAGACACGATCGGTGTTGCATCTCTGGAACTTGGTGCAGGCAGAGAAACAAAGGAAAGTACAATTGATTATGCTGCCGGTATATATTTTAACAGGAAGACAGGCGACAGAGTTGAAAAAGGAGATGTTATCGCTACACTTTATACAAACAGGGAGGAAAAAATTCCGGAGGCTTGCAGCCTGTTGAAGCAGGCCATAGGTTTAAGCCATGAGCTGCCTGGGAAAAAACCGCTGATACTGGCCTATATAGACAGCAAGGGTGTAGATCTGAAGTAATTGTATTATGGATATATTTGTAATTTGTCTTAATCTTTTATAAATATTTATTCAGTATACAAAATAAAAATATTTGACTAATTACAGAATATACACTAAACGTCTTGCATAACAATTAACTAGGACAGATATACCATTGTGAAATAGTTAATAATTGGAGGGACCTTAGTGAGAAGAATGTCTTTAGTGGGATACATATTAATAATAGCTCTTGTGCTTATGCCGATGACAGTTTTTGCTGATGCCGATGAAGCTGCTGTTGAAGCATCTGCAAAGTACGATGATGTTGCGGTAAATAAACTTATCTCAAAAACAAATGTATTGGACCTGAAAGCCAAATCTGCAGTTTTGATGGATGCAGCTTCCGGTAAAATCCTGAATGAAAAAAACAGCCATGAAAAACTTCCTATTGCCAGTGTTACAAAAGTTATGTCAATGCTGCTGATTATGGAAGCAGTGGATTCGGGAAAGCTTTCGTTTGATGACAGGGTCAGTGTTTCCGATTATGCGGCCGGTATGGGAGGTTCACAGGCATATCTTGAAGCCGGTGAAGAGTTTGCGGTTACAGAAATGATGAAGGCTCTTGCCATTCACTCCTCCAATGATGTTACAGTTGCTCTTGCTGAAAAGGTCAGCGGCAGTGAAGAAACCTTCGTTGCAGATATGAACAGGAAAGCTGCAGAGCTGGGAATGAAAGATACGCAGTTTCTTGATTGTACGGGGCTTAATGACGAAGGCTACAGTTCTGCACATGACATTGCCCTCATGTCCCGTGAACTGGTAATGAAGCATCCAGGAATTCTGAAATTTACCGGAACCTGGCAGGATACCTTCAGGAATGGAACTTTTAAACTTGATAATACAAATAAACTTATAAGATTTTATGCCAATACCGACGGCCTGAAGACAGGTTTTACGAACAAGGCAGGCTTCAATCTAGCGGCCACAACCAGCCGCAATAACTTAAGGCTGATATCAGTGGTACTTGGAGAGCCTGATTCAAATACAAGATTTGCAGAGGCAAGAAAACTTCTTGATTATGGTTTTGCAAACTATGAAAGAGTCAGCCTGGATAAAAAGGGTGAGCTGGTAGGAAATATAACAGTTAAAAAAGGCACAAAGCTTCAGACAACTGCCGCCTACGGAAGTGATACGAGCGTATTGGTAGCCAAGGGTGAAAAGGGCAAGATTGAAAAGGAAGTAAAGCTGGTACCTGAATTAACGGCACCTATAGCCAAGGATCAAAAAGTTGGTGAGATCATTTATAAAATTGACAGCGTTGAAGTTGGCAGGTATAATCTGGTAGCCAATGAAAGCGTAAATAAAATAACATTTACCAAACTTTTCACAAGATTAATGGTTAGATGGTTCAGTGTTGGGAGAGCATAAAAGCTCTCCTTTTTTTAATTTTAAAAAAAATTACCTCTGATAATTAAATTAATTAAAAAGCTGTTAACAACGCCAACAACCGGAGAAATGATTTTCCCGAGCATACCGCTGACTGCAAGCAAAATAAAAATAAACATTCCGTACTGTTCGAGAAGGTTGAAAAAACGGTATCGCCAGGTGTTAAACAAATTGGAGATAACATGATACCCGTCGAACATCGGAAAAGGAATCATGTTAAGAACAAAAAGAACTACGTTTATACCTGCGGTTATCATAAATAATGATGCCACATTTGTGCCAATGCTGGTATTCAATACATTCGCAAGCAAAAGTAATTTAGTTAAACCATAAAAAACAATTGCAATAAGCAGGTTCATTAACGGCCCCGCGATTGAAACAAGAATATCATCTCTTCTGGGTTTTTTATAATATCTCGGATTTGTCATAACGGGTTTTGCCCAGCCAAAGCCTGCAACAAGCATGACAATAAAACCGATTATATCAATATGTGATCTGGGATCAAGAGTAATTCTTCCCTGGGATCTTGGCGTAGGATCACCGAGTGCATCAGATATTTTGGCATGAGCGAACTCATGCAGAACAAAGCCTAATAATAACCCGGGAATCGATAACAACATATATATAGGATCAAAGTTTCTTAACATAGGTAACCTCCTTGGTTTATGTAAAAGCCTGCCAACATATTTATCAATGCCTTGATACTATATTTTACGTGATGTTGGCAAAAAAGTCTACCTGGCTGATTATTATTGTAATTATTGCCGCTTTTATGATAATATAAATTGGTTAGGAAAATACAAGTATATATAATTTTGACCGTTGTCGGTCATTCATATGGAGAGGAAATGGAAAGCGCTCTTACAAAAGCATGTACATTAAAATTAGACAATTTCGAAGGTCCTTTTGATTTGTTATTTCATTTATTTGAAAAAAATCAGGTGGATATTTATGATATACCTATAAATACTATAACCGATCAGTATCTGGATTATTTGTATACCATGCAGCAGCTGGACCTGGAGGTGGCAAGTGAATTTCTTGTCATGGCGTCAACACTTCTGCATATCAAGTCAAAGATGCTATTGCCGGATAAGAAAGAACAGAAGGAAGAAGAACTTGATCCGAGAGAAGAGCTGGTCAAGCGGCTTATTGAGTATAAGCGTTACAAGGAATTCACCAGAGATCTGAGAGATCTTGAGAAGAAATGGGAAACAGTTGTATTCAGACTTCCTGAAGCACTTGATCTGCCGGTAAGAGAAGAAGTACTTGAGATAGATCCCCAAATACTTAGACAGCAGTATTTGGCTATTCTTGACAGAAATAAGAAAAAGATAAATGCAAGCGCCAGGAACATAACCAAGCTTGTAGAACACGAGAAGGTATCACTTAGAAGTAAGATGAGAGATGTTATTAAACAGCTTCTGAACAAAGTATCCTTTAAGTTTTCAGAACTGTTTTCGTTGAAGACAAAATCAAAGACAGAGGTTGTAACGGGTTTTATGGCAATACTGGAGCTGGCAAAAATGAAAAGGGTAAAGATCGTCCAAACACAGCAATTTTCAGACATACACATTCTCGGTAATTCTGATATCGGCAGTGAAGAAGGCAATTATGAATTATATAATGAAATTGATGAAAATGTGAGGGAGTTTTAAATGGAGATAAGTACAATTGAAAGCATTATTGAGAGTTTGATTTTCTCTTATGGAGATGCTTTGTCCCTTGAAAAGATATGTGAAATACTGGAACTGGACAAAAAAACTGCAAGAAATTTGATGAAGAACTTTATGGACAGCTATAATCGGGCAAATAAAGGTATTATCATACGTGAAATAAATGATAAATATCAAATGTGTTCAAATCCGCAATATTTCGATTATGTATCAAAGCTCTACCAAATAAGGCAAAAGCAGGCATTGTCACAGGCAGCCTATGAAGTCCTCTCAATAATAGCTTATAACCAGCCTATAACAAAGGCAAAAATTGAACAGATAAGAGGAGTAAATTCAGATAGCGCCGTAACAAGACTGCTTGAGAGAAACCTGGTAAAGGAAGCCGGAAAACTTGAGGCACCCGGAAGACCAAGATTATATGAAACAACGGATGAATTTTTAAAGTGCTTCGGTTTCAAGTCCATCAGGGATCTGCCCATGCTGGATATACAGGATTTAAGCGAATTAAACCTGGAGGAACTTATTGAGGAAGATACAAAATAATTAATAAAATATGGTAAAGTGATTTAAATAAAAAATATATGTCAAAAATAACCAGGAGGTGATATCTCTCTTGGTTATTTTTTTAGTGTTAGGAATTATCTTGTTACTTATATTAATAATTTGGCAGTGTAAATTAACAGTAGGTTTTATATTCAAGATGGATAATTTAAAATGTTCAGCCTATGTTATCATTTATCTGCCCGGAAGAATTCCTGCAAAAAAAATAACTATCTATCCCGCTAATAAAAACAAAAAGAAAAAGGTCAAGCCTCAAAAAATTAAAAAAAAAGCAGATATCAATCAACTCAGGAAAGGTTTATGGGTTTTGATGAAACTATTCTATAGAAGTGTTATTCTGAAGAAATTCAAGCTGAATGTGAGGGAAGGCACCGGAGATGCCTGCCAAACGGCACTTTTATACGGGATGCTGTGGAATTTGACAGCCTTAATACCCGGCCGTCTGTTTAATAATTTTTCTGTCGACGAAAAGGAGATAAAAATTGAAGCCGACTTTGAGGAAAAAGTCTGGAAGGTGGATTTTGATTGCATATTTAGCCTAAAAATTGTAAATATTATATCCATAGTGAGAGAAATAATCAAAATTTACTTAAAAAATAGAAAAGGTGGTGATGCTGGTGTCAGATCATCCAATAGAAGGTCTAATGACTACAGCAATGCAAAGTATTAAGGAAATGGTGGATGTAAACACCATTGTTGGAGATGCTGTACAGGCTCCGGACGGTACGGTAATAATACCCATATCCAAAGTAAGCTTCGGTTTTGCCGCAGGTGGAGGAGATTACTCCACAGACAGCGAATCCTCAGGGGAGCAGGGAAACAAAAAGCTTCCGTTTGCAGGCGGCAGCGGTGCGGGAGTTTCTATCAATCCTGTAGCATTCATGGTTTGCGGTCAAAATCACATTAAGCTGCTTCCCGTTAATGTAAACTCATCTGTTGAAAAGATTCTGGATATGGTTCCGGATCTGGTAGAAAGAGCAAATGAACTCCTTAAAGAAAAAATGTCAAAGAAAGATGAGTGCGGTAAGAAAAAGGATCATCAAAATCAGGGACAGAATCCAAAAAACGAAGAATAATTTTAAAAGCGGGATGCTCTCCCGCTTTTTTGCTTGACGTTATAATACTTGAATAATAAAATAATTCATATCGGAAAAAATCCAGATTTTGAGGAATACCATGACACAGATGAGATTGCAGAAATTTTTAGCTCACGCCGGAGTTGCTTCAAGAAGAGCCTCTGAGGAGTTAATCAGACAGGGAAGGATAGCCGTTAACGGCAGGACGGTTACAGATATGGGCGTAAGTGTCGGTGAAAACGATGCTGTGGCTTTGGATGGTAAGCTTATTACTAATAGAGAAACGGATGGTAAAATTTATATTATTTTAAACAAGCCGGTCGGTTATGTATCAACCGCAAAGGACCAATTTGGAAGACCAGCGGTTACAGATCTGGTAAAAGATATACAAAGCCGGCTTTATCCGGTGGGAAGGTTGGATTACGATACCTCAGGCCTGATACTACTGACAAATGACGGAGAATTTACATACATGCTTACCCATCCAAAGCATGAAATAAATAAGGTTTATGAGGCTTTGGTTTCAGGAGTGCCAACAAAAGCTGAGGTAAAACGGTTTGAAGCTGGCCTGGAAATCGAGGACTATGTAACTTCACCTGCCAGGCTTGATATACTTGCGGTAAAAGGCGAAAATGCAGTCATAAGGGTTACCATACATGAGGGTAAAAACAGACAGGTCCGTAAAATGTGTAAAGCTATAGGCCACAGGGTCTTATCCCTTAAAAGGATTTCTATCGGGCCTATAGCTCTGAAAGATCTGCCGGATGGTAAGTGGAGAAGGCTTACTCCTGAAGAAGTAAAAAGTCTTTATCAATAACCGTAGGAATAAACGTTCAATATTATAAATATCAGTATAAAAGCAATATACAGAACCATAATTACGATGTATATAATAGCTAAAATACCATTTATTTTGAAAAATCTGTTTAAATGGTTGAAGAAATCATTGAGGGTGAACTGATTATTGTAATTCTTGTATTCTTTCAGACTTTTTGAGGCATTTACCAGGCCTATGCCTGCCAGAATCATGGGCACGCCTATTGCTGCTGTGATAATTGCGATACAGGTCAGTGCACCTATAACTATAGTAAATATACCAAAAAACTTCATCCAGCCTGAAAGGCTATCCAAATTAACAGGCTGCTGCATGAAGCTGTTTGGATTATAATAACCACCGGGATTGTTATTCTGAACAGAACTGTAAAATGCATTGTTCTGATTCAAATTATCAGGGGGAGTATTTTGGGGCGGATTGTTGATATCAGTCTGATTATCCATTTTATCTCTCCTTATTAGAAAATAATTAAGTGCTTTGATTATATCATAGCTGCCTGTAAGCCGCAATGAATTGACAATTGTCAAGTATTTTAAATAATTGATTAACCTCCTTTATTCGCCATATAGCGGATGAGGAGAGAACAAATTTCATTACAGTTTTGTGGTCGCTAAGCGGCTCATGGAGGTTAATATGGGATTTTTTTATATGGATCAATATTATCTGGTGCTGGTTGTACCGGCATTGATAATATCAATGATAGCATCGTTCCGTGTGAGAACAACCTTTAATAAATACCGTGAAATAGGGAACTCAAAAAATATGACCGGGGCTGAAGTGGCGAAATATCTGCTGCAGTCAAACGGTATATATGATGTTCAGGTTACCAGAGTCCGGGGGGAACTGACAGATCACTATGATCCCCGCAAAAAAGAACTCCGTTTGTCCGATTCGACGTACTCAAGCGTATCTGTGGCGGCTGTGGGAGTAGCGGCTCATGAAACGGGCCATGCCATACAGCATAATGTGAAATATGGTCCTCTGGCTTTGAGAAGTTCACTGGTGCCTGTTGCCAATATCGGTTCCCAGGCCGGTCCCACATTGGCCATCCTTGGATTGGTAATGAGCTGGTCTGTGCTGATCAATATCGGATTACTGCTGTTTGCGGCTGCAATACTTTTCTACCTGATAACTCTGCCGGTGGAATTTAATGCCAGCAATAGAGCCATAGAGAGTTTGGACAGACACAATATTTTATTGAAGGAAGAATTACAGTCGGCTAAAAAGGTTTTAAATGCCGCAGCTTTAACATATGTGGCATCTGCTCTTGTAGCAATAGCAAACTTTTTGAGATTGCTGCTGCTGGCAGGAAACCGGAGGAACAGGGATTAGAAAAGGAAACCAGGAAAAAGGTTGAAAGAAATTATTACAATGAATTAAGGAGGTACCGAGCCCATGACATTTCTATTATTATGTTTTATGCGAAATGCCGGGCATGGAAATAAACATGGCAATAGATACGGCAAGAGAGACTGCTTTGAAAATTTTGTATGATATCAGTGAGAACTCGGCATATTCGAATATCTCGGTCAATAAGTTTCTTGAAGCAGGGGAGCTCAGGGACATCGACAGGGCTTTTGCAACCGAACTGGCCTACGGAACGGTCAAGTGGCTCATAGAGATTGATTATATAATTGATAAATTTTCCAGTGTCAAATTAAAAAAATTATCACCCTGGATCAGAAATATATTAAGGTTGGGAATATATCAACTGCTCCATACCGACAGGATACCGGTTTCAGCCGCCTGCAATACAAGTGTTGATCTGGCCAAGAGATACGGACATCAGGCATCAAGCCGTTTTGTCAATGCGGTTTTGAGAAATGTGGCAAGAAGCAGGGACAACATACCATATCCTGAAAAGAAAGATTTGATCCGGTATCTGAGTATTGTATATTCACACCCGGAGGAATTGGTTGACCGATGGTTGACGCTATTTGGGGCAGAATTTACCGAAAGCCTGCTTAAAAGTAACAATGAAGTACCTGACCTTGGTGTGAGAGTCAATACCCTTAGAACAAACCGCAGGGCCTTAATAGAGGTACTTAATGCCGAAGGCTGTAAAGCACGGGAGGGAAATTATCTGGAG
Organism: Bacillota bacterium; assembly: GCA_023392075.1. Classification (GTDB taxonomy): domain Bacteria; phylum Bacillota; class Clostridia; order Acetivibrionales; family DSM-1351; genus Ruminiclostridium. Next base: position 23,469 of record JAEVZU010000061.1, read on the forward strand.
GACGCTGTGATCCTGGAAAATTCGTCCTCCATCACAAGACTTGAGGCCTTCCGGAAAGGATATTTTACGGTTCAGGATGAAAGCTCCATGCTGTCGTCGGCAGTACTCGAACCGGCGGAAGGCCAGCTGGCCGTTGATGTGTGCAGTGCTCCCGGCGGCAAGGCAACACACCTTGCTCAGCTTATGAACGACAAAGGTACTGTGCTTGCACGGGATATCCATCCCCATAAGCTGAAGCTTATCGAAAGCAATGCCGCCAGGTTGGGCATACATATAGTGAAGGCTGAACTGTTTGACGCTGCTGAATTTGATGAAAATCTTGCCGGCAGGGCAGACAGAGTTTTGGTGGATGCCCCCTGTACAGGTCTGGGAATAATAAGAAAGAAACCTGACATCAAGTATTCAAAAAACCTGGCCGGGCAGAAGGCAATAATAGAGCTTCAGAGACAGGTGCTCAAAAATGCTTCAAGGTATGTCAAACCGGGAGGATACCTGGTTTACAGCACATGTACGATACAGCCGGAGGAAAATCTTGACAATATCCGGACATTCCTTTTGGAAAATAAAGACTTCAAGCTTGCAGGTTTTGAGGATTTATTGCCAGAAAAACTTAAGATTGATACGGCAAAAGATGGATATATTCAGTTGTATCCAAATATAAATCAGACAGATGGTTTTTTTATAAGCAAGATAGTGAAAATCAGTAAATTGGCAAAGTAAAGAAAAAAGTTATACAATTTGTTTCAAAAATGGTATAAAATAGTAGATGCCGTTGCTCGTAAATAGAAAAACTTTTAAAAAATCAATATTGTAGAGAGTATTAGGGAAACATATGAAAAACTTAATGGACATGACTCTGGAAGAGCTGGAACAGCTCCTTTCGGAAATGGGTCAGCAGAAATTCAGGGCCAAACAGATATTTAAATGGGTTAACAGCGGTATAAAATCCATAGATGATATGACAAACCTTTCAAAGCAGTTACGGCAGGAATTGGGCCAGTCTGCTAAAATAAGCAGGATCAGACAGGTAAACAAGCTCCAATCAAGTATAGATTCTACTGCAAAATACTTGTTTGAACTTGAGGACGGGAATATAATTGAAAGTGTGCTTATGGAATACAAGCATGGCTTTACGGCTTGTATATCTTCACAGGCAGGCTGCAGAATGGGCTGTACCTTCTGCGCCTCAACGGGAGCGAATTTTTCAAGAAATTTAACCCCGGGGGAAATGCTGGATCAGGTTATGACAATGCAGGAGGACTCGGGAAAACGGATAGGACACATAGTATTAATGGGAATTGGCGAGCCGCTGGACAATTATGATAATGTGGTCAGATTTTTAAGGATTGTAAATCATCCTGACGGTCTGATGATCGGTTTGAGAAATATTTCTCTGTCCACCTGCGGAATAGTTCCGCAGATACTTCAGCTGGCCCGGGAAAATATACCGGTTACCCTGTCTGTTTCACTTCACAGTGCAAGGGATGACAAGCGGTCGGCTATGATGCCTGTAAACAAGGCCTATTCTATTGACAAATTAATCTCAGCATGTAAGATATATACTGAGAGCACTAAAAGAAGAATAACATTTGAATATGCAATGATTTCGGGAGAAAACGACTCGGAGCAGGATGCAAGAGAACTTGCAGGTTTATTAAAGGGAATGCTATGTCATGTAAATTTGATTCCTGTCAATACCGTTCAGGGGAATGGTTATAAAAAAAGCTCACGGGTTCAGATAGATAAATTTAAAAACATTATGGAATCAAGAGGAATTGAAACTACTGTTAGGAGAGAACTGGGCAGCGATATTAATGCTGCCTGCGGTCAGCTGAGAAAGAACAGACTAGACAGTAATGCAGATTAGGCTTTTGGTATTTTGGTGTTTAGTTCAGGAGTGATTTTTTTGAAGTATGGCATTAGGACAGACAGAGGACTAAAGAGACAACTGAATGAGGACAATTGCAATGTTCTGGTTGGATATCCGGGAATACCGGCCTGTTTCGTTATTGCAGACGGAATGGGAGGGCATAAATGCGGGGAAGTAGCCAGCAAACAGGCTGTAGATTCAGTTTGTAATTTATTGCTTAAGGCAGACTGGGAGAAAGAAAATATTTCCGAAATGCTGAGTGATATTATTGTTAAAGTAAATGATGAGATCTATAATTTTTCACTTTTGGATGAAGCTACCCAGGGTATGGGAACGACGCTTATAATTACCGTGCTGAAAAACAGAAAGCTTTATATCGGTCATGTTGGAGACAGCCGTGTGTATATCATCAGAGAAGACTCCATTGAAAAGGTGACCTGGGATCATTCCTTTATTGAAGAGCTTGTAAAAAACGGTTCCATTACCAAGGATGAAGCGGTGAATCATCCGAAGAAAAACCTGATAACACGTGCGGTAGGCTATGAACTTGGCTTACAGGTTGATACATACGAAATAGATTTGAAAGATAATGATATAATTCTTCTTTGCACCGATGGTTTGACAAATATGCTTACAGAGGAAGAAATACTGGATATAATAAAAAATAATGAAGAACCGCAGGATGCTTGTGATACTTTGATTCAAAAAGCAAATAATAACGGTGGAGAAGACAATACAACCGTGATAGTTGGTAAAATATAAATTGAGGTGAAATATGGAAGGTCAAGTATTAGGAAACAGATACCTGTTACTGGAAAAAATCGGCGGCGGCGGAATGGCAGTCGTATATAAGGCAAAGTGCAATCTGCTGAACAGATTCGTCGCTATAAAAATATTACGTTCAGAATTTACTAATGACGAAGAATTTGTCAAGCGTTTCAAGGTGGAGGCGCAAGCCGTTGCAAGCCTGTCCCATCCGAATGTTGTTTCCATTTACGATGTAGGACACCAGGATGATGTGCACTATATAGTTATGGAATATGTCGACGGCATGACTCTGAAGGAATTCATCAACAAGCATGGGGCTATTAACTGGCAGGATGCGGTTAAAATAACCATTCAGATCTGTTCTGCCATTGAACATGCGCACAAAAATAATATTGTACATAGGGATATCAAGCCCCATAATATTTTGATGACAAAAGACGGTATAGCAAAAGTGACCGATTTCGGTATAGCCAGAGCTGTTACCTCTTCAACAATCACCATGGTGGGAAGTACCATAGGTTCGGTGCATTATTTTTCTCCCGAACAGGCCAGAGGCGGATTTATTGATGAGAAATCCGATCTGTATTCCCTTGGAATTGCGCTGTATGAAATGGTAACGGGGAAGGTTCCCTTTGACGGTGATACTCCTGTTTCAGTGGCACTGAAGCATATCCAGGAAATGCCGGTAGAGCCGCATAAAATTGTTCCAAGTCTGCCCTACGGTGTAAATGAAATAATCATGAAAGCAATTCAGAAGGAACAAAATCTCAGATACCAATCGGCAACTTCAATGATCAATGACCTCAATAGAGTTCTGGTACAGCCCCAGGGCGGATTTGTAGGCATGGACAATTTCAACGGCCAGTCCACCATCCGCATGAAGCCTGTTAATTCATCCAGAACTGCAAATGAATCCAGAAGTAATGAATACAATAAAAATACCGATGCTAAAAAAGAAAAAAAGAAAAATCATGTTGCGTACTGGGTTGCAGGCCTTACAAGCATACTTGTCATTGCTCTTGCAATTTTTATGGTGTTTAGTCTATACAGCAAAAATATTCAACCCACATATAAGATGGATAATTATGTGGGAAGGGAATATGAGGCAGTCAAAAGCGAACTTGAGGAGAAAGGCTTTAAGATCACTCCGAATATGAAGGTAAGCGAGACAATAGCAAAAGGCATAATCATTGATCAGAGCATACCTCCCGGAACAGATTATAAGAGTGGAAATTATACTTCCCTGGAGCTCACCGTAAGCAGTGGCCCAAAAATGTCCAAGGTTCCCGAAGTAAAGGACAGGGAATATAGAGAAGCACAGAGCGAAATGGAGGCAAATAACCTCAAATACAAGATTGAAAGGGAATTCAACGAAGATGTTGCAGCCGATTATGTAATAAGAACGGAGCCTGTCGCAGGTGAAGAAGTCAGGGAAGGCACCGAAGTTACCATATATGTGAGCAAGGGGGCCGAAACAAAGAGAATAAAGGTACCGAACCTTGTGGGGAAAACCGAGCTCGAGGCACAAAAGGCGCTGGCAGACAATAAACTGCAGCTTGGAAATATAATTCCTGCCGGAGGTAAGGGAATAGTAAACAAACAATTGCCCGAAGCATATACAGAGGTTGAAGAGGGCGAATCGGTTACCATATGGGTGACTGTGGAACAGGCACCGTCTACCGATACATCCCAGCAGACGGCTCCGCCGACCGATACATCGGGTAACGGAACTGAAACCAATGGTCCGGCGGACTCAACTCAGCCTGAGGTTCCGGTAAATAATCAAGGTAACAATGAAAATAACAAGGAGACGGGTAAATAGGAGGTAACTTATTGCCAACGGGAGTAATTCTAAAAGGAATTGGTGGTTTTTACTACGTAAAAGACGACATTAGCGGAGACGTTTATGAATGTAAGCCAAGGGGAGTATTCAGGAAGGATTCCATAATACCGCTCCCCGGTGACCGGGTTGGATTCAGCGTGCTTGATGATCAGGAGAAATTAGGCAATGTTGATGAGATTCACAAACGGACTTCGGAGTTAATTCGTCCTGCTGTAGCCAATGTTGATCAATTGGTTATCGTTGTGGCTGTTAAGGCACCAAGTCCGGATTTTATGCTGTTGGACAAGTTGCTTATAACTGCTGAAATAAAAAATTTAAATGTTCTTGTTTGTATAAACAAGATCGATATTGATGATGGAAATGCAAAGCTTATAAGAGATGCATATTCCCTGGCAGGCTATAACTGTATTGATATAAGTTCGGTTAGGAATATAGGCTACAGGCAGTTAAAAGAAGAACTGAAAGAGCATACAAGTGTATTTGCCGGACAGTCGGGTGTTGGAAAATCAACAATTCTTAATCATATTATGGAATCCTGGGTAATGGAAACAGGCAGTGTGAGCGATAAGATCGAGCGCGGAAAACACACTACAAGGCATGCCGAGATCATGGAACTTAAATACGGGGGCTATGTTGCCGATACTCCGGGCTTCAGTTCCTATGAGATAACGGATGTGCAGTATAATGAACTTCAGAATTACTACCCGGAATTCGGTAAATATTTAAATACCTGCAGATTTACTTCCTGCAGCCATATTACAGAACCTGACTGTCCTGTCCGCGAAGCACTTGAACGCGGTGAAATAGATAATAACCGTTACCAGAGATATATACAATTATACAAGACCTTAAAAGATATACCACAGTACAAATCGAAAAAGACAGAATCCAGGAGAGTGATAAAGTGATAAAGATTGCCCCTTCCATATTATCAGCTGATTTTTCCCGCCTTGGCGAGGAAATACAAAAGGTTGATATCAACGGTGCTGATTTAATTCATATTGATGTGATGGATGGACATTTTGTTCCCAATATAACCATAGGGCCTGATGTTGTCAGACATTTAAGGAAAACCACAGACAAGCCCTTTGATGTGCATTTAATGATATCCGATCCTGATAAATACATAGAGAAATTTGCCGAGGCAGGAGCCGACATCATTACCGTACACGCTGAAGCCAGCCTGCACCTCAATAGAACCATCCAGTTGATCAAAAGCCTGGGAAAGAAGGCAGGAGTTGCATTAAATCCTGCAACTTCCCTGTCTGTATTGGATTATGTACTGCCGGAGCTTGATATGGTTCTTATAATGACCGTTAACCCCGGCTTTGGAGGACAGTCCTACATAAAGACATCAACAAGAAAAATTGAAGAACTCAAAAACCTGGTGCTCAGAAACACCATTGATATTGATATCGAAGTAGACGGCGGTATAGATACAAGTACTATCAGCCTGGTAACAAGGGCAGGGGCAAATGTCATAGTTGCAGGTTCGGCTGTGTATGGAAAGCCCGATGTGGGAGAGGCCATCAAGCAGTTAAGGCTCAATGCATTTAACAGAAACCTTGCTTAGTGATGCCCGGGTGTATTTAAGATAAATATTTCGCAAAATGAAAAATAATTGGTGAATGATGAAAGCTGTAATTGTATGTAATGGTTCAGTTAAGGACTATAATGTTATAAGGCCTTTTTTTGAGAATGCCGGCTATATCATTTCTGTGGACGGAGGTGCGGCACACCTGAGAAAGCTGGGTATATTACCGGATGTTCTTCTGGGAGATTTTGATTCTGCAAATAAAGATGATATCGAATACTTTCAAACTCAGGGTATAAAAGCCGAACAGTTTCCGGTTGAAAAGGATATGACCGACTCTGAACTGGCAATTGAAAAAGCATTGGAAAAAGGGGCAGATGAGATAACATTCATTGGTGCCGTGGGAAGCAGGTTTGATCACTCCATGGCAAATATTTTTCTTTTAAAAAAACTCATGGATGAAAAGGTTAAGGCATGTATAGCTGATGAACACAACCGGATTTATATGTTTGACGAAAGCTTTTCAATGCCGAGGGTTGAGGGATACAAGCTGTCACTTATTCCTGTTACCGAAAAAGTGACAGGAGTGACAACAAAGGGCCTGAAATACCCTTTAATTAATGCCACCATGCAGCTGGGAACCTCCTGGGGAGTCAGCAATGAGTTTTATGAGGATATTGCCTGTGTAACCATTGAAAAAGGTATACTGCTGGTCTGCTTATCCCGTGACTGAAAGATGCAAATGTGATTAAGGAAAAGGAATCCCAATGTCAAACATAGTAACAGATACAACGATATATACGGGTAAACCGGATTGTACAGGCAGGCTGCAAAAGGAGACAAGCACATATGAACTCCTTGACAAGCTGGGAATAGAATATTTCAGGCTTGACCACAGGGAAACGGCTACTATTGAGGATTGCCATGAGGTTGAGAAGCTGCTGGAAATAGAAATATGCAAAAATCTGTTCCTGCGTAATTCTGCCGGAACCGCTTTTTATATGCTTGTAATGCCGGGAAACAAGAAGTTTTATACTAAAGCTGTCTCCATGCAAATAGGCTCTACAAGGCTTTCCTTTGCCAATGCGGAGTATATGGAAAAGTATTTAAATATAACCCCCGGTTCTGTCAGCATACTAGGCCTCATGAATGACAGGGAAAAGAGGGTATGCCTGCTGATAGACAAGGATATCCTGAAATCCGAATATTTTGGCTGTCATCCGTGTGTCAACACCAGCAGCCTTAAAATCAAAACAAATGATTTGCTTACAAAGTTTCTGGCATATACCGGACATTCACCCTTGTATGTGGAACTGTAAGCGGTGTAGATGAGAAGTATGTCAGAGATTAAGCAAATATGAGTATCTGGTCTGGAAAAGCAAGTTTTTAGTGGTATCAGGTAAAATTTATTTTCATTTATTGTATAAAGATATTGCATGAGAGTCTGAATCATGTTACTATATTAAAAGTAAAAACGTCTGGAGCATCAGCACAGTTTGGAGCGAGCTATCGGATGTGCAACTGTACAAAAAAGAAACAGATTTGAATTTGAAAACCTGGAAGACCGAATGAATAAAGGTTCTTCAATATATGGGGGTGTAGCTCACCTGGGAGAGCGCTTGACTGGCAGTCAAGAGGTAAGGGGTTCGATCCCCCTCATCTCCACCACAATTTGTCCGAAAACCCTGATTTTATCAGGGTTTTCGGCGTTTTAACAAGAAAAAAACACCGGATTTGGAGAAAAGTTTTCAAATCGGGTGTTTTTTTGAATTTTGTTCGAAAATAAG
>JAEVZU010000173.1 GCA_023392075.1 Bacillota bacterium
TCAGCAGAAACAGCCGGGAAAATTGCTGACCGCCCGGTATATGAATTTACTGTAACAAGTGGAGGTACAAAAATTTCTGATTTTAATGGTGGAACGGTAACTGTAAGTATTCCTTATACACTCAAAAAGGATGAGGATCCTAATGCTGTTTTGGCGTACTATATTGACAGTAATAACGTCTTGATTCCGGTAAGAGGAACTTATCATAACGGAATTGTTGAGTTTATAACAACGCATTTTTCAAGATTTGCAGTAGGCTATAACTTGGTAAGCTTTACTGATGTAAAATCAACTGACAGCTACTATGCTGCGGTCACTTATCTCGGTGCCAGAGAGATTGCAACAGGAACCGGCTTTGAGCCAAAACGTGCTGTAACCCGTGGTGAGGCTATAGTAATGCTGATGAAGGCTTATGACATTAAACCGCTTACTGACCCTGAGGATAATTTCTCGGATGCCTCAGGTGAATTTGCTGGATATTATGCAAAAGCCAGGGAAATCGGGCTCACCGGTGGAGTGGGCTATAACAGAATTGATGCTGATGCACCGTTAACCCGTGAAATGCTGTACACCTTGGTACACAACCTGAAAAAATACCTTGGTGAGTTGCCTTCAACAGGCGCAGCTGTCATAGAATACAAGGGTTTCGGCGACGACGGTAAGCTGTCCGGCTGGTCTGTGAATACCGTCAGGCAGCTTGTGGAAGCAGGAATAATGAAAGACGGCACAAGCACCCGGCTCAATCCGAAATTTAACTGCAGCAAGGTAAAATTCGCAATTGTTTTATATTCACTGCTAAGCAATAAAACAATAAATTAATGGGTCTTAAACCTTTATAACAATTTTCTGATCATGCTGTCCTTAAAACAAGAGTGATATGTTTTGAGGACAGTTCTTTTTTATTACAATTTTTTTACATAATTCATAACAATATGTTACATTATTAACATAAAAAATATTAAAAGGAAAATAATGGTTGACAAATTATGGCATATATTATATATTTATGGTAGACAGTACAAAACCCATAAAGAAAATAGGTGTTTTGAGATGTTAATAAATACAGGGAATAAATCAATTTTAATTAGACTTATTGAACTTTTAAAGCCTTGTAAAAGAAAAATAAGCATTATATCAGTTTGTATTATTACATCCTCGGGAATATCTACTTTAGTTCAGCTGCTTGGGATGAAAATAACAGATGACGGACTGTCAGTCCCAAACTGCAATATAGTTGCAGTTTCTGTGTCCTTGTCCGGTCTGGTATTTGCAGTAAAAGGTGTAGACTTTATTAAAAGCATTTATTACTCATACATAAACTCTATTTTTCCATTCACTCTCTCAAAACAGCATTCAAGCTTTCTTTTAAACCCAAGATCTCTTATTTCAATAACACTAACTGCGCTGAAATCGTGAATAATATTGATAAATATATCGGTAACATATTAAAATTTTGTGACCGGGCATTGCCAGGTTAACAAAGCAGTAGTTTAACCGAATTGAATCCTGCTCTCATCCTGGGGGACAGTGGGATTCACATAATACTGAAGCTAAAGAAATCGCGGGCTTTAGTTCCAGTAAAAAACTATAAGGAGGTGAAAACTATGAAAAAACTCGGAAAGAAGTTTAATGCCGTACAGGAATCAGTAGAAGCATACGCTACCTGTCAGGTTTATTGCTCTTGTAGCTGTCCGAGCTGTGATTATTCCTGGGATTATTCAGCCAAGGATAGTGCCAGATCCAGCGCTCAAAGTTCAGGCGGTACATATAGCCATTATTAAAAGCTATTGTAAAAAACAATATAGTTAAATTTTTTTGTTGAAGCTTACCTGACATTATGGGTAAGCTTCAACAAAAGTAAAGGAGACCTTTATGAAGGAAAGCAAACCTTTTATTCATCTCTTCAGAACACCCGGAGGTTATTATATATATGATGTTAATAAAAATGTGATAATAAAAACTGACAGTCAGATATGGGAAAACCTTAAATATGTACAGGCAGGTTTATATGAAGTAAACGATGGTACCGGTTTTTCAGATAAAATGCTGGAAGAGGGTTTCCTGTCCTCAAAAAAAATCCAGGAAATAGTCCATCCTGCCGACGAAATATTAGTGTATTACCTGGAAAGAAAAATTAAAATGGTTACACTTCAGGTTACACAGCAATGTAATTTGCGGTGCGATTATTGTGTATACTCCGGCGGGTACAATAACAGGGGACACTCAAAGAAAAGGATGGACTTCGAGCTGGCTAAAAAGGCTATTGATTTTTATATTGATCACTCCAGTGACAGTAAAACAATTATAATAGGATTCTATGGCGGAGAACCTTTAATTGAATTTGAGCTGATTAAAAAATGCATATCATATGTGAAAAACATATCGGAAGGTAAGGAGACATTATTTAATATAACCACTAACGGAACACTGCTTAACGAAGAGATTGTTCAATTCCTGGAACAACACAGGGTCGTTTTGAGAATCAGCCTTGACGGCCCGAAAGAAATCCATGATAAGAGCAGAAGGTTTGCTTTTAACAAATGCGGCACTTTCGACAAGGTTATTAATAATATCGAAATGATAAAGGAAAAATACCCTGAATATTATAAAAAGATTGCGTTTAGTACTGTTTTAGACCAGGCAAATGACATCTCCTGTATTAACCAGTTTTTTACGGATTGTGATACCGTAAAGGAACTTAATCTGTTTGCATCATCAATTGTTGACTACTATTCAAAAAATGAAATAGCTCAAACAGAAGACTACAATTACAAATTGGGGTATGAGCATTTTAAGGTACTTCTCTCAAAGGTTTCTTCCTATGATGAAAAGCTGCTGTCAAAACTGGTTGCTAATGATTTTTCAAATCTTGAGAAAGTGTACAAACATCTGAAACCTTCACAGGGCCTGCCTGAAAAGGCACATCACGGAGGACCGTGTATTCCGGGAATGCAGAGGTTGTTTGTCAACGCAGAAGGTGATTTGTTTCCATGTGAAAGGGTAAGTGAATCTTCAGAGGTAATGAAAATCGGAGAGATCAATACAGGTTTTGATTTGGACAAGATAAGAAAGTTATTGAATATTGGTGCTCTAAGTGAAGAAAAATGTAAAAACTGCTGGGCTTTTAGATTCTGTTCTTTATGCTGTGCAAGTGCGGATACAGGAAATGGTCTGTCAAGTGACTTAAAGACCAGAAATTGCGGCCTCGTCCGTAATAATACCGAAAGTGACTTGAAAGATATCTGCACTCTAAAGGAAAATAATTTTGATTTCGGAGCAAGGAAGTGGCTGGTTACTATATAAACAGGAGGTATCTACAATGAATGAAAAGAGAACGCTGGTATATCCTTATGATGTGGAATTTACTCCTATCTTAAGGCATTCTGAAATGCTGTCGGGGTACAGTATAGCGGCTTTGGTATCACCTCAGAGCTGGGGCTTTAATGGAAAGGATGCCTCTGCCGCAGATGGAGGTGATAAGCTTAACATAAGTATCAGCAGTGATTTTGAGGGTCTATTGTCCTCCTGTGATACCGTAATGTTCTCGGAATCAGAGCACAAGCTGGATTTTGACGTGAATATCCTGCCAAAAGTTAAGATTGCTGCTGAAAAGGGTAAGGAAATTATCTTATTATCTGATTTGGAGGACGAAAATATTGAGGCGTTGGAAGAGATATGTTTGAAATTCAAGGTCAAACTAAAGTTTTTCAGCAATATGGGAGACAGGTTCTTTAACAGAGATTCCGATTACTATAAGCTCCAGAAAATTAACACACCGGTTGTATTTGTCACCGGTGTACATGAAAAAATACACAAGTTCGAAATTCAATTGTCATTAAGAGAAGCATTAATAAACGCGGGATACAAGGTCAGTCAGGTGGGAACAAGAAGTTATTGTGAAATGCTGGGTTTTCACTCATTTCCGCAAATAATGTACAACTCCTGCTGGTCCGAACGAACAAAGATTCTGGCCTTTAATCACTATATAAAAGACATGGAGAATACCGAAAAACCTGATGTCATAATTATTGGCATACCGGGCGGTGCAATGAGATTAAGTGAAAATTTTGCCGGGCGGTTCGGAATAACCGCATATGAAATATCTCAGGCTGTCTCGGCTGACGCGGTTGTTTTTAGTACTTACTATGAAGACTATTTGCCGGAGTATTTTAATAATTTATCTACATCTATGAAATATAAACTGGATTTTGATATTACCTGTTTTAATTTGAGTAATGTGAAATTTGACTGGGACGTTGCAAGAGAAACCGGAAGCGAATCTTACCTGCTGATGGATTCAAGCTTTATAGATAAAAAGAAGGAGGGATACAAAACATCGAATATACCTGTTTTCAATGTATTGAACAAAGAGGACGGGACTAATATTGCAAAATGCCTGATTGATACCTTGGCTTATTTTGGCGAGGTTGACCTGGTTTAGCATATAATATATTTTTGGCCGTAAAAGGGAAGGGAAGGGTAAAAGAAATGAAAAATATATTAAACCGTCAAAGTATTAATGAAAAACTAAGTAATATTTTCATCAGTAGATTCGGTATCGATTTGAATGAAGTAACTAACGAGGATTATGACAGGCATTTGCTGGGAAGTGTGTTCAGACTGGCACCCAGGGATCTTGTATATATTTATCTGGATATTGAAAGGGAATTTGGAATCTCAATACCTGATGCAGCTGTAGCAAGCGGTGCGCTTGCTACAATTAACGGTACAATCGATCTGATATGCAGTCAGTTACATAAAATAGACCAGGATGCAGTTTGATCGTCAATATACGACCCCAAAACCTGAAAAGAGGCTGTTTCATACAGAGACAAAAATTGTGTATGTATGAAACAGCCTCTTTTCAGGTTAATTTCAATATTTAGGGCATTGCGCTTGTCTTTGAAGTAGTATAAGATAAATTAATATTGAATATTTTATGAAAGCGAGGACTAGTGTATTGAGATCTTTAATAAACTTTTTTTCCTTTAAGAGTATTCAAACTAAAATGATGGTGGCTTTTATTATCCTCGTTGTTATGCCGATGCTTTTAATAACATATTTCTCAATTACCAGTTCTGAAAGATTTCTGCAGGAAAAAATCAGTCAAACAGATTCACAGCTGCTTGAACAAATGAGCAATTCAATAAATTCATCCATGGAAGCAATGATAAATACATCAAATTTGTTTACACAGGACAGACAGATCATAGATTTATTATCCGAAAGCGATACTCTTATTTCAAGTGAGAGATTTAAAAAAACACAATTAATCGATAAAGAAATGCAGAAAGCGAAAAACAGCATTTTGCTCAGTTTTAACAGCTATATTTCAATCTTTGATTTTAACGGTGATTTATATACATCCGGAGTGAGGAGAAGCACTGACAGCTATCAAAGATATTCAAAAACCAAATGGTTTAAAGATACTATTGATGCCAACGGGTTTATGTTGTGGATAGCCCCGCATATTGATTACATTAAGACTGATGATCTGGATGAAGGCCCGATGATAACTTTGTCCAGACTTATTAAAGGCAGCCGGTCCTTAGGTGGATATGGTATAGTTACCATAAGTATCAGTGAAAGTGAATTTTATAAAAAAATTATAAAACATAATTCAACTGATATGGCTAATGAGGTTTTTATCGTTGATAATGAAGGAGTAGTTATCAGCAGCGGTAATAAAAGTACAATAGGAAAAACTTTTTCCGATGAGTTTTATGTAAAGAATATATTGGAAAACAGTAAAAATAATTTTACAGCAGACATAAATGGTAAAAAAACTATTATCAGTTATACATCAATACCCCTGACGAAGTGGAAATTGATAAAAATAAACAGTTATGATGTGCTCTTTAAGGATTTGATATATGATAGGAATAATAATTTTATTTTAATAACAATAATATCATTAGTATTTTTGCTTGTTACGGTATTAATTGTTTATGGTGTTACAAAGCCTGTCAAAACGCTTAAAGAGACAATGAAATTGGTTGAAGAAGGGGATTTGAATACAAGGGCGAATATAAAAGGCAATGATGAAGTGGCACAATTGGGTGCTAGCTTTAATAGCATGCTGTCATATATTAATGAATTAATTATCAATATAAAGGAAAAACAAAAGAAGGAAGAGGAATTGAAGCTCGAGGTTTTACAGGCGCAAATAAATCCCCACTTTCTTTTTAATACCTTGAATACTATTAAATGGACTGCTGTAATCAGCCAGGCAAACAATGTTGCAAGTCTTATTGAGGCTCTTGGCAGGATTCTGGAAATGAGTGTCAAGGATATGAACAAGCTGATTACATTGCAGGATGAAATTAAAAACTTAAAAAGTTATCTGATGCTGCAAAAAGCAAGATATAACCAGAGATTTACGGAGACTATATGTATTGATCCTGAAACGGAGAACTTAAGGATCCCCCGCCTGATACTTCAGCCAATAGTGGAAAACTCAATTTTACATGGTTTAAAAGAAGACAAGGTAGGAGACCTGCACATCAAAGTCACAGGCGTGATATCAGATGGCAAACTCATTCTTAGAGTTCAGGATGACGGTTTAGGAATCGAAAAAGAGCGCTTGGAAGAAATTTATGAGGACTACAAAAATAAGACCGGCAGGAACCGGTTTGGAAGGATTGGTTTACAGAATGTTCAGAGAAGGATAGAGCTTTTATTTGGTGATTCATATGGTATAAAAATAAGCAGCAAGCCCCGGAATGGTACAAATGTTGAAATAATACTTCCAGTTATTGAGGAGGAAAATGAATGATCAAAGTAATGATCGCAGACGATGAACTATTGGTAAGGGTTGGCCTGAAATCTGCTATTGACTGGAACCTCCACGGTTTTGAAATAGTGGCTGAAGTAGGAAATGGAAGGGATGGCCTGCAGTATTTGCTTGAAAATAAAGCGGATATTCTGCTGACTGATATTAAAATGCCTGTAATGGATGGAATTGAGCTGCTTCGGGAAATAAAAAGAAGGGAATTAAAAGTTAAAAGCATAGTACTGAGCTGCCATGATGAGTATGATTATGTCAGGGAGGCACTGAAGCTTGGTGCTATGGACTATCTGTTAAAGCTGTCATTAAGTTCATCAAATCTTCTGGCTTTGCTGAATGAAATAAAGAAGGAAATTGTAATAAATACCGACAATCACAATAGTGTCAAAAACTCTCTAATCATAGAAGAAAAATGGCTGAAGCTGCTATTTAAATACGATACCAAAATATTTGAAGAATTGATCCGTCTAGGTAGTAATTTGCGAAAAGAGAAGATCAATGTTTTGATAATAAGCATTGATTGGGATAAACCTGGTATGAAAGTTCCAGACTCGGGCAGCAAAAATATACTGAAAGATTCTATTAAAGGCATACTTAATAACATAATCAATGATTATGCCAATGGGGATGTTTTTGAAGCAGGAGAGAGAAAATTTGTTGCGGTAATCAATCCGAAAGCAGAGAGCAGGGAATATCTCAACCAAATATCGTTAAATATTCAGAATGCCCTTAAAACGTATGTTCAACTGACCGTATCAATTGGGATCAGCGAGACATTACAGGAACTGTCACAGATAAATACGGCATATAGGCAGGCATATGAAGCATTGAGCAGGAAGATATTTTGGGGAAACGAAGCAGTTATATTTTATTCTGATATTCACCCGGATTACCAAAATAACAGGAAAGTATTGTTAAAGCTTGAGGACGAGGAAAGCTTGAGCAGAGCGATTCATTTTTCAAAAACCAACAAGGTAATAGAAATTATAGATGGTTTTTTTGAAGAGCTGGAACGCAGCACCGAATGGAACAATGATACATTGTACAGGGCACTGGACGAAATCCTTTACCATTTCTCCAAGAATTTGAAAATATATGGCAGGAGCTTCGAGGATATACCTCAATATAAGGAGGTATCAATACAGAAACAATTAAGGGATATAGAGTATTTGAGAAATATCAGGCTATGGTTTGCAGAATTTGTTAATGCGTATTTCAATTATGTTTTAAAGATAAGAGAATCTACGCAGCGTGAGGATGTTACCAAAGCAGTCGAATATATTATTTCTAATTACAACACTGATTTACATTTATCAAAGGTTGCAGGTTATATAAATATGAGTGAAAACTATTTCAGTCATATTTTTAAAAGAGTTATGGGAGAAAGTTTTACTGAGTTTATAACAAAATACAGGATTGAGAGAGCTAAGGAAATGTTAAGAAACTCAGATTTAAGGATCAATGAAATAGCAGAAAAAATCGGGTTTGAGAATGTATACTATTTCAGCAACGTTTTTAAAAAGTGTACAGGAGTCAGTCCTATAGAATTTAGAAAAGGAATTCTCAAATCGTAATATTTTATAAACAAGTAAAACAAAATTATAAAAGACTGCCAGTATTAAGTAAAATGGCAGTCTTTATCTTGTAGATAATTATAAAAAGTTCAAAGCAGCCTTAATTTTTTAAAATTCAATTTAGAATATAATTTTAATTGTGATATCACTAATAATAATTAAGGAGGAATAACTATGAATAAATTGATCAGACTTCTGAGCCTTGTCACAATTCTGGCAGTTTTGGCTACATCATTTGCCGGTTGTGGTAAGGAAAGTGAAACTGCACAAAATACACAAGCTGTAAAATCAACTGAAAGTACCGAACCTGTAAAGTTGACTTTTTGGGGAGGGATTCCGGAAGAATCCGGACCTAAAAATGCTGTGGACGCATGGAATCAGAAAAACCCCAATATACAGGTTGAGTATATAAGATATGTAAACGATGAAAGCGGTAATACAAAACTGGATGCAGCAATTCTGTCGGGGAATTCGGTAGATCTGTTCACCAGCCATGGGGCCGATAATGCCACAGGCAGAATAACTGCAGGCATGGCAGAACCTATAACAGAGTACTTAAAGAAAGATAATATGGATGTAACAAAACTGTTCGGAGCAGGTTATTATAATTACAATAATGAGGTATATGGCGTTCCCGATACAAACCCATCTGATTTCATATGGCTGAACAAATCCTTATTTGACAAGGCCGGTATTTCAATTCCCGAGGAATGGACTTATGACAAATTTAAAGAGATAGCCAAAAAACTCACAACTGGTACGGGTGACAGTAAGGTATACGGAGTAATGATGTATCCGGGCTGGTCGGATAACTGGATGAGAACTGCCTATACTGCATTGGGTCCAAATAATTATTCGGAAAAAATGTCCTTTAATCTTGATAGCGAGTATTTCAAAAAGGCACTTCAGTTGAGATATGATATGGAATTAGTTGATAAATCCTGGGTTCCCATTGTCAATGTGACGGCTGAAAAACTAACGATACAGGATATGTATTTTCAGGGCAAGGTTGCGATGATATGGGCGGGCAGTTTTCCCCTCCGCTATTTGAAGGATGATAAAAATTATCCTCATGATTTTGTAACCGCCTTTGCGCCGGTACCTAAATGGGAAAAGGGACAGGAAAAGTATTACAATTCTGCCGGAGCTATTGACGCTGTTGTTTCAATAAATAAAAGTTGTCCCAATAAAGATCAGGCATGGGAGTTTATGAAATGGTGGCTGACCGAAGGATTTGAAACTTATTGCGTACCTTATGGAAAGATACCCTCATATTCAAAAGCAGATAAAGCCAAGATGGAAACATTACTTTTAGACAACGAATACACCAAAAACAGAATTGATCTGGAATCCTTTAAAAGAGTATTTCTCGGGGATGCGGCAACAACCGGTGAATTCTTCACAACACCGTTATCAGAGGCTCGAAAAGAGGTTGCAACCATGATGAACCGAGAGGTTGAAAAATGTCTGACAGATGTGCAATCTGTCACTCAAACCATGGATTCAATGAGAAAACAGGCAACTGATATCACCGTAAGAAGAAATAAATAATTTATTGAGGTTTAAAAATTTTGAAAAGGTGCAAATTGATTGCACCTTTTCAATTAAGAAAGGAGTAGTTGTCATGTTGAAGCAAAAACGAATGAAAGAATATTTTACAGCCTATTTGTTTATACTTCCGAATCTGCTCGGCTTTATCATTTTTATTCTTATTCCGGTAGTATTTTCACTGTTTTTATCCTTTTGCGACTGGAACCTTTTTTCAGGAATAAAAGGTATAAAATTTACAGGAATGGAGAACTTTAAAGAATTGGCCGCCAGTCCCATAGTTATCAAGTCATTAATTAATAATTTGTTATTTTCACTGATAACTGTAGTTTTTATTGTAGTAATAGCTTTATTTCTGGCATTGCTTCTTAACAAGAATTTATATGCGAAATCACTCCTGCGTGGAATGTTTTTCTTTCCGTATGTTTCAAACATTGTAGCATTATGTATTGTATGGATGGCACTTTTTAATCAACAAAGCGGACCTATAAATCTTTTATTCAAGCAGCTGGGAATAACAAATCCGCCCGGTTGGCTTACAAGCCATTTCTGGGCATTGCCCTCAATAATGATTGTAACCATATGGATAAATGTAGGATATGTAATGGTTATATATTTAGCCGGGCTTCAGGGTGTCCCCGGAGAATTATACGAAGCGGCTCAAATTGATGGGGCAAATTCCATAGAGAAGTTTTTTTATGTCACATTACCCAGCTTGTCACCAACAACATTCTTTGTTGTCATAATTACTTTGATAAATTCATTCAAGGTCTTCGGACCGGTCAATATTATGACCCATGGTGGCCCGGGAGATTCGACATATGTACTTGTATATTATATCTATATAACGGCATTCAGGCATTACAGAATGGGATACAGCGCGGCTATGGCCTGGGTCTTATTTATAATCATATTCGGAATAACAATTCTTCAATGGAAAGGTCAAAAGAAATGGGTCAACTATTCATAAGTGAGGTAATGATACATGGAGAAAATATTTCAAGGCAATAAAATAAAAATAATAAAGGAAAAAGACAAGAGCGGCCGAAGGCTATTGAAGAGCTTAATTTTAGGTATATTTGCCCTGGTATGGATAACACCTTTTCTTTGGATGATTTCCACTTCATTTAAACGTAATATGGACATATTCAGTTACCCTATCGACTGGATACCTAAAAATCCAATTTTGGACAATTATCATGAGGTCTGGTTTGGCAGATATCCGTTTCAAACGTTTTACATTAATTCCTTATTCGTTACAGGTATTACGGTAATAGGTGCGGTTATTATAAGTTCAATGGCTGCCTATGCTTTTGCCAGGATGGAATTCCCCGGAAGGAATGCGATTTTTATTATGTTCCTGGCTACCATGATGATACCTACCCAGGTAACGCTGATACCGAGGTTTATTCTGTTTAATACATTGGGAATACTTGATTCACATACATCGTTGATTTTACCGGGCTTGTTCAACATTTTCTGCACATTTTTAATGAGACAGTTTTATCTCCAGGTACCTTTTGCTTTTTCAGAATCCGCCCGTATTGATGGTGCGGGAGAATTTAGAATTTGGTTTCAGATTATTATGCCACTGACAAAACCTGCATTGGTAACAATGGTTGTTTTGATTTTTACATGGACCTGGAATGACTATGAAAATCCGTTAATATTTTTAACCAGTGAAAAACTCTTTACCATACCTTTAGGTTTAAATAAATTTATTGATGAATATGGAACCCAGTTTGGTCCGATGATGGCTGCGGCGGCATGCTCGCTTCTTCCGATGTTTGTAATATTTATGTTTGGGCAGAAGTATTTTGTTGAGGGTGTTGCATCATCAGGGGTAAAAGGATAAATAAATTAATAGGAGATAATGAATATGGAATTCTTACTGGAAAAGGAAAAAAATATTCCTGTTATTGAGGATGCAGATATATGTGTTATCGGAGGCAGCTGTACAGGTGTGTTTGCTGCGGTGCGGGCAGCAAGACTTGGAGCAAAAGTTGTTATCGTGGAAAAGCAGAATTGCTTTGGTGGTGTGGCCGCTTCCGGAATGGTTAATATTTGGCACAGCTTGATGGACACCGAATACAAACTCCAAATAATTGCAGGCCTGACACAGGAAGTATTGGAACGCCTGAAAAAAAGAAACGCAGTTATAATAAAGGAAAACCAGATCGATACTTTTTTTCTTAACACTGAGGAATTGAAAATTGAATTGGATGAGCTTCTCCGGGAAGCAGGAGTAAAGACATACCTGCATACTGCATTTGCTGCTCCGGTGATGGAAAAGGGACTTTTAAAGGCAGTGATGGTAGAAAATAAATCCGGAAGAGGAGCTATAAAAGCAAGGTACTTTATTGATGCCACAGGTGATGGGGATCTATGCGCCCGGATGGGAATACTCTATATCTCACCTGATATCAAACAGCCCCCGACCATGGGTGCAAAGCTTATGGGTTTTAATTCGGAACTTTACGGAATGTCATCTGTTGGAAGCTTTGATTTAAAGGAGGCACTTATAAAGTATGGCAATGAATTCGGACTTCCCGAAGGCTGGGGTTGGAGTTCTGAAATACCCGGAGCACCTGGGATGACATTCCAGGCCATAACACGGGTTTCCGGAGTTGACTGTGCAGATGCAAATTCCCTGACAATGGCCGAGATAGAAGGGCGCAGGCAAATTCGTGCAGTAATGGATATGGTGCGCAAGTACGGGCCAAAAGATAATCAGGTTGTACTTCTTGGGCTCAGTTCATATATTGGCATCCGTGAAACCAGACATATTAAATGTCTTCATATGCTAAAGGAAGAGGAGGTTCTATACGGTACCAAATTTAATGATGCCATTGCCAATGGAACCTATAGGGTGGATATACATCATGATGACAGGCCCGGTGTTACCTTCCGGTATCTGGACGGTACAGAGGTCTATTTCAGAAGCGGGTATCCGAAACAGGTAGGGCACTGGCGTATGGAAACTGAAACAAACCCTGCTTTTTATCAGATACCATACAGTTCAATTGTTCCGGAGGGATCAAAAAATGTATTATGCTGTGGCAGGATGCTGGATGCAGATAAAGGTGCATTTGGGGCTGCCAGAGTTATGGTGAATTTGAATCAGACGGGTGAAGCGGCAGGAGTGGCTGCATACATGGCATTGGATTCAGAGAGGAGTATTGACTCGATTGATACCGGCCTTTTGAAAAAGTATTTGCAGGCAGGAGGCAGTGCTACACTCTAAGCTGTTTTGATAAATGGCATATGAGATGGTCAGCTTGCATATTTGCTGAAAAGACACAAAGCAAGCTTCCAAGTGCAGTCTGAAATGGGTTATAGTTGAATTGTTTTGACATATAACGTTATCAAAAGTAACCCTGCTGCAACCTGACTCTTGTTAGTCAGGCAGCAGCAGGGTTACTTTTACTTTTTTTTCTTAACTTTAGGTACCCTCTATTGACAATGTACAACACGCCTCACGCCGGCTATTTTGCCACTTTTCTTTGTTGTCGTCCTTGGCTTGCGACAAGGCAAAGACGCGCAGAAAGGCTTTGTGCCTTGCAAGCGGCTTCAACGCAGCCGCAGGGCAAATTTACCGCTCAAAAACGTATTGTACATTGTTAATAGTGGGTATGGTTTTTTAGAGTGTAAAGCCTAAGATAATGACGACACCTCAAGCGTTATACCGCTGTTTTTGTACTGTGACAGCAATTGAGGATCGATTTGTTCATCTGTAATGACTAAATTAATATCTTTGGAAAAACAAAAGCTTGCCGTGGATA
The DNA here is from genome assembly GCA_023392075.1 of Bacillota bacterium. GTDB lineage: Bacteria > Bacillota > Clostridia > Acetivibrionales > DSM-1351 > Ruminiclostridium. Next base: position 13,692 of record JAEVZU010000173.1, read on the forward strand.
TATGTTCTAATTTCGTGTGATCCAAAAGAGCAATACGCTTACGGGAGTGAAGGACCATCTGTTTTTTTAATTCTGCTTCATATATATTAAAGTCTGTTAATCCTTCTTTTAAAGTAAATCCATGGGCTGATACAAAAGCGGTATCAGCGTTGATATGGTTTAACAAATCATAACCCAGCAGCCCTTCTGTAGATCCTGAGTTTTTTGTTACAATTCCACCAATAAAAATAACAGTGATATTTGGTATATCCTTTAAGGCAAGCATGGTGTAAATTCCGTTTGTAATTACGGTAAGTCTGGGAAAACGGTCCAGTTTTCTGGCAACTGCCAGAGCTGTAGAGCTTGCATCCAGGATAATACACTGTCCTTCCTCAATGTGTCTCAGTGCCATGTTGCTTATGGCTTCTTTTTCACTGCTGTTTTTAACTTCCCGCTCATTAAATGGAAAGATGTTTTGAGGTCTCTGCATGGCTGGAGAAAGTAACGTAGCACCACCATGGGTTTTTAGAATTAATTTATCTTTTTCAAGTTTGTTTAAATCGTTTCTGATTGTTGCAGCGGAAACTTCTAATAATTCACTTAATTCATTAGTTGTGATATGTACGTTATCAGCCAGCAGTTTTAATATCCTGTTATGCCGTTCAATCGCTAACATAATATGACCATCCTTTCTTTCATAAGCATAGTGTAATCTAAAGAGTGGAAAAAAGCAATAAAAAGATATTGAATATGATAAAAAAAGAAAATATTCAATAAAATATAAAAAAATTCGATTGAAAAAAATAAAATATGATAGTAAAATAAAAAAGTAAAACAAAGGAACATGACAAATAAAAAGAAAAGGAAGGTGTATTTATGAACAGCTTAGAACTTAAATTGAAAGCAAACGCTATTCGTAAAGGCATTATTACTGCGGTTCACAGCGCAAAATCCGGACATCCGGGCGGATCACTTTCGGCCGCAGATATTTTTACATACCTCTATTTTGAAGAAATGAATATTGATCCCGGGGATCCAAAGAAAGCGGGCCGGGACAGGTTTGTCCTATCAAAAGGACATGTGGCTCCGGGGCTCTATTCCACACTTGCCGCCAGAGGATTTTTTCCGGTAAAGGATCTGGAAACACTTCGTCATACCGGCTCATATCTGCAAGGGCATCCGGATATGAAACATATACCGGGGGTTGATATGTCCAGCGGTTCTTTAGGACAGGGTATATCAGCGGCTGTGGGTATGGCACTTTCTGCAAAACTCAGCAATGAAGCTTATAGAGTGTATACTCTCCTTGGCGACGGTGAGATTCAGGAAGGTCAGGTGTGGGAAGCAGTTATGTTTGCAGGCCACAGAAAATTAGATAATCTTGTGGTTATAGTAGATAATAACAATCTGCAGATCGATGGCTGTATAGGTGATGTTTGTTCTCCATATCCCATTGATGAAAAATTTAAGGCATTTAATTTTAATGTAATTAATGCTGACGGTCATAATTTTGAGGAGCTTGCAGCAGCTTTTGCGGCAGCCAGAGGTACAAAAGACAGACCGACTGCAATTGTTGCCAGGACCATTAAAGGAAAAGATGTATCTTTTATGGAAAATAAGACAGCCTGGCATGGTACAGCTCCGAATGACGAACAATATCAGACTGCAATGGCAGATTTGGAAAGGGTTGGTGAAATGTTATGCCGGAAGTAAAGAAAATTGCAACAAGAGATAGTTATGGCAACGCATTAGTTGAATTAGGGGCGGAATATGACAATTTAGTTGTTCTGGATGCCGACCTGGCAGCGGCAACAAAAACCGGAGTCTTTAAAAAAGTGTATCCGGAACGTCACATTGACTGTGGTATTGCGGAATGCAACATGGTTGGTATTGCTGCAGGACTGGCCGCAACGGGAAAAATTCCGTTTGTCAGTTCTTTTGCCATGTTTGTTGCGGGACGTGCTTTTGAACAGGTACGCAACTCTGTAGGCTATCCTCATTTAAATGTTAAAATAGGAGCAACTCATGCAGGTATCTCTGTGGGAGAGGATGGTGCCACCCACCAGTGTAATGAGGATATAGCCCTGATGAGAACAATTCCGGGAATGGTAGTGATCAATCCTGCGGATGATATAGAAGCAAGGGCCGCAGTTAAAGCGGCAATCGAACAGGAGGGTCCTGTTTATTTGCGCTTTGGGCGACTTGCAGCCCCCGTAATTAATGACAGGGAAGATTACGTGTTTAAAATAGGAAAAGGTGTTATATTGAGAGAAGGCAAGGACCTGACAATAATAGCTACCGGTTTATGTGTGGCGCCGTCACTTGAAGCTGCTGAATTATTGGCGAAAGAAGGGATTGATGCAAAAGTGATTAATATCCACACAATCAAGCCTTTAGATAACGAATTAATCGTTGCAGCAGCAGAAGAAACCGGAAAAGTGGTTACAGTAGAAGAACATTCCGTGATTGGGGGGCTTGGAAGTGCCGTATGTGATGTTCTATGTACATACTATCCAACACCGGTATTAAAAATAGGTGTGGAGGATGTTTTCGGTGAGTCGGGCCCGGCAGCTGAATTACTCAATAAATACGGTCTGGATGCCCGGGGGATTTATGGAAAGATAAAACCATTTGTCAATATTTAATATAAAAATGATTATTCTTAATGATTTTTTTGGTTAAATCATATATAATATAACTTATGTAAACATATTTACACATAGTACAGTCAGAATTGATCAAGATAGGATGATGTGTATAGATGAGAGTATTGATGAAAAAGCTTACCAGTCTTAGCCTTGTATGGCAGGTTACAATTGTCTTTTCGCTGATAATGATAATTCCTGCCATAGTTATTACTACATCATATTTTGAAATAGTGAGAAATAATCTTCTGGAGGAAGCAAATAAAAAAGTACAGGAAAATCTTAAAAAGCTGGAAAGTAACATGAGTGTTAATATTAATAGCATGAATAGTGCGCTTAACCAGCTGATATTCAGTCAGGAATTCCAATACTATTTAAATCCGGAAAATACACTGAGTAATCATGAAAAGAATTACTATGTGTATAGTGTTCAAAATGAGCTTCTTAATATACGGCACGTATACACAAATAAATTCAACCGGCTGGTTATCTATTCCAGCAATAATCAAATTGATGAGTATGTGGACTGGTCATATCATATGGACAGATTATATGACCGTGACTATTATACTGAAATTATGCAGAGTGACAGCGAGCATATTTATGGAAATGTACGTGTATATGATAGATCTCTGGGTAATCTTGTAAATTATGAAGAGCTTGAGAATAAGGAAGAGCTGGTGCTGCCCATTTATCAGAAAATTTTAGATATACGTACCAGGGAATGTATCGGGCTCATTGAGGTTGACATGACAATCAGCAAACTGGCTAATGCTGCCGAACTTGCAAGTCAGGATTCTGAAGTGAAATATCTCATTTTTGACAGGAACGGAAAACTGGTTTTTGCTTCGGAGGATCAAAGGGCCGGTGAATTTTCTGACCTCAGTTTTCAGAATAAATCCGGGGTATCCGATATTAATCTTGGAGAAGAAAATTATCTTATTGCATATGATAGGGATGATGTTACGGGATTAATGCGGGTTGCCGTAATGGACAAGCAAAAAATTCTGGAATCTACTTCCGGTGTTGATACTCTTCTGCTTTTGATTGCTATTCTCAGTATGGTATTTATCATAGTTTTTACAAATGTTGCAGCACGTCTTTTCTTCAGGAGACTCAGGGAAATGGACAAAATGATTACGCAGATCGAAGCCGGAAGATTTGATGTGCGTATAAAAGTGGACGGTTTTAATGAGATCTCCAGAATTTCAGAGAGCTTCAACCATATGGCCGAAAGACTTCAAGGCTTGATAACATCAATGATCCAGAAGGAAAAGGCCCAAAAAGAAGCAGAGATACATGCCCTTCAGGCGCAAATCAATCCCCATTTTTTATATAATACCCTTGAAAATATGAGAATGCAGTGTGAAATAGACGAATATTTTACAGTGGCAAGTGATCTGGCAAATCTGGGAGATCTGCTGCGCTACAGCCTGCACTGGGAAAGTCCGGAAGTAAAGGTCAGTGAAGAACTTAACAATATTGAACAATATATAGAGATAATGCGTATGCGTTTTAACAACAGGCTTGTTTATAAAATGGAATGCAGTGAAGAATTAAAAAATATTATGATTCCTAAGTTTATACTTCAGCCTCTGGTTGAGAATTGCTTTAGTCACGGCTTTAAAAATACTCTTCCTCCCTGGAAAATATTTGTTAATGTTTTGCTGGAAAAGGACAGGTTGGTCATAGTTGTTGAAGATAACGGAAAAGGAATAGAAAAACAACGGCTTGATCAGATTTATAAATGTATCAGAGAAAACAAAACTATTTCCGATACAAATAGGTCTAAAAACTCAATAGGGATCATTAATGTCAAACAGCGCGTGGAGATGATATGTCCTGCAGGAAGCGGACTGGCCATAGAGAGCGAGCAGAATGCCGGAACAAAGATCACGGTAACCATAGTTGTCGAACCGGATGTGCAAAACGGAGGGGAAGCAAATGTTCAAGATATTGGTGGCAGATGACGAGGATGTTATACGTAAGGGTATTGTCACAATACTCAAAAGGGAGCTGGACAGTGATATTTGCTATTTGGAGGCTGAAAACGGAATTGAGGCACATAAACTTTGTAAGGAACATTTGCCTCAGTTAGTCATTACAGACATCCGGATGCCTTTTTGCGATGGGCTTAACCTCATTAAAAATATCAGGGAAAATGGATATTCTCCTACGTTTATCATCCTTTCCGGTTATGCAGATTTTGAATATGCAAAATCTGCTATTACATTGGGAGTTAAAGAGTATGTACTTAAGCCTATTAAAAAACAGGAATTTGTCTCCATGGTGGACGGTTATGTAAAGAGCTTAACCAATGAAAAACACCGGATAGACGAGAAATTTGTACGTGAAAGTGAAAACAGAAAAGTGACTGAAAGTGTAAAACAAAAGCTGCTTAGATATTTACTTGATTGTCCGGACTCCGAAGAGGCTAAAAAACACCTGAAGGAGCTTTATGATTTAGGTATCCGTTTTAATGAAAATCTTTTATTATGTGCAGTTATACAATATCAGGTAAATGAAGAGAATAGAGAGTTTATTGATTTTGCGGTAAAAAACATAGTAGACGAGGTTTTAACTGAGGATGCAAGCAGAAATTTTCTGATTTCAGTTCAATATGAATCCGGAAGGATTGCAGCAATATTTGAGGGCGTTAAAAGAGAAGCCATGCTTTCATCGGTAAAGCATGAGCTGGGGAAGATTAACAGCTTGATTCATAAATATTTATTTGTAGAGGTATTCACTGGCATCGGTGACGTGGTGTATGGTTCAAAACTACTTTACAAGTCCTTCGATTTTGCATCTGAAGCTGTAAATTTTAAGTTGTATCGTACAGGTATTAATGTACAGTTGTTTTCGGACATACCTGTTTCAATAAAGAATGAACAGGAGGATCCAGGCAGGTTGATTCAATCTCTTGAGAATATTAACGTTGCCGAGATAATTAATTTTTTTGAAAAACTGATAACTTTACCTCCATCCCTTCAGTCACTTTCTGCTGTTGGGAAGAGCTATACACAGTTGATTAAAAGCGTTGACCGCCAGCTTGGCAAGTACAACGGCACCGGAATAAAGAGTGTAGTTCAGCCGCCTCCGTTTTATGAACTGTGGAGTTTTTTGCAGATGAAGCAGGAGATTATCAGATACCTGAATCAGGTCTGTGAAATTGCTTGTGAAGCTAAAATTGATGTACCAAACAAAAAACTAGTAGTAGATGTATTGGAGTATGTTAAGGAAAATGCAGCCGGGGATATTAACTTGAATATAGTGGCAGAAAGATTCGGACGTACGTCGGCATATATGAGTGTACTATTCAAGAAAGGTACGGGAATGGGGTTTAACGAATATATAACCAATATAAGAATGAATATGGCAAAACAAATGCTTGAGGACACCGGTATTCCAATCAGTGAGGTAAGCAGTCTGTGCGGATATCTGAATCCCAAGTATTTTTCCGTGGCTTTTAAAAATGTTTTTGGTATGAGCCCTGCTGCTTACAGGCAGAATTCCTTACAGTAAAGCAAGTAAAAAAAATACATGGACTGAAAATAGTTCATGTTTTTTTTTTACCTTATCTAAAATCGTAAAAAATCAAACTTTATATTAAAATAACTAACCTATCAAACCGGTAATCCAATTATATAATTAAACCAAGAAATGAAAGAAGAAATACGATGGTTGGGAAAAGAGGTGTAATTATTGAGCTTACTGGAAATGAAGGATATCAGCAAGAGTTTTACCGGGGTAAATGTATTGAGGGATGTACATTTTAATTTGGAAAAAGGTACGGTTCATGCTCTTATGGGTGAAAACGGAGCCGGTAAATCTACACTAATGAAAATCCTAGCAGGAATAACGAAAAGTGATAAAGGGAGTATCTGTATTAATGACAAAAGTGTAGAAATCAACTCTCCGTCAGATTCACAAAATTTAGGCATTGCCATGATCCACCAGGAACTGTCACCTATCCCCGGAATGACAGTAGCTGAAAATATCTATTTCGGACGTGAACCCGGAAAAGGCGTATTTGTTGATTACCGGCAGCTGTATAAACAAACGGAGGAATTGCTGGACAGACTTCATATTAAAAATATAAGTCCCAGAGAAAAGCTTCAGAACCTGCAGGTTGCCGACCAGCAGCTTGTAGAGATAGCAAAGGCAATTTCATATAATGCGGAAATTATTATAATGGATGAACCAACATCGGCAATTACAGATAAAGAAGTGGATAATCTGTTTGTGATAATAAACAACCTCAGGAAGGCCGGGAAAGGAATTATCTATATATCGCATAAAATGGATGAGGTTTTCCGGATTTCCGATGAAATCACGGTTCTCAGAGACGGGGCTTATGTGGATTCATGGAAGGCAAAGGATATCAACAATGATATCCTTATCAGGAACATGGTGGGACGTGAGCTCAGCGAGATTTTCCCAAAAGTGCATGTGCCAATAGGTGAAAAGGTTTTGGAAGTACGTAATCTGACACTTCAAAATAAATTCCACAATATAAATTTTGACGTGAGAAGAGGAGAGATACTTGGGATAGCAGGATTGGTGGGAGCCGGACGTACCGAAGTAATGCAGGCTCTTTTCGGACTTACTCCAGCGGATGAAGGTGAAATAATCTTCGAGGGCAAAAAGCTCAATCCCAGGGAACCCAGAGAGGCTATAAAAAACGGCCTGGCATTTGTTACCGAGGACAGAAAAGGTGAAGGTCTCGTACCGTATATGAGCGTGGCACATAATATTACGCTGGCTTCCATGAAGGATTTTGACAAAAACTTCTTAATTGATATGAAATCCGAGGACGATGTAATTCAAAAGCAGATCGCTTCTCTGCGTATAAGATCATATGGCAAGGAACAGCTGGTAACATCACTTTCAGGGGGAAATCAACAAAAAGTGGTGCTGGCAAAGTGGCTTATAAAGAAGCCAAAACTTTTGATACTGGATGAACCTACCAGAGGAATAGATGTAGGTGCCAAATCAGAAATATATAAAATTATGTGCGATTTTGTTGCACAGGGTAATTCCATTATAATGATTTCATCGGAAATGCCGGAAGTAATGGGCATGGCAGACAGAATTGTGGTGTTCAGCAACCGCAGATTAGGCGGAGAACTGAACAGGGAAGAATTCGTACAGGAAAATATTATGAGACTTGCCGTATCTAAAATGTGATAAAAATGTGGTAAAGCAGGACGAAATTTGGAAGCAGTAAAATAAATAAATGAAGGAGGTTACCTAAGCCCATGTTGTTTCTATCGTGATGTTTTATGCGAAACGCTGGGCATGGGCATAATAATGGAAAAGATAATCAACTACAAAAAAATGACAGCAGGTCAATTTTTTGAAAAATTTGCGACCTTGATAGGATTACTTGTGGTAATAACCATATTTGCAATATTAAAGCCGAAGTTTTTAGATGTAAACAATATTTTCAACTTATTGCGTCAGGCATCCATAAACGGTTTACTTGCTCTTGGTATGACCTTCGTAGTGCTGACAGGGGGAATTGACCTGTCGGTGGGCTCAATATTGGGTGCATCAGGGATTTTTGCGGCACTGGTTGCCCAGAATCAAAACATACCCTGGTTTGTAGCGGTTCTTGTGGGATTGGGAGTAGGTTTTTTACTTGGCAGTGTAAACGGAATAGTAATCTCATGGCTGAAAGTACCTGCTTTTGTAGCTACACTTGGTATGCTGAGCGTTGCCAGGGGAGTTACGTATCTGGCCAGCAATGCACAGCCGGTACCCGGGTTGAGTGAAGGCTTTCTGAAAATCGGAGGAGGAAGTGTAGGGATTATACCTATACCTGTTATAATACTTGCGGTAGTATTTGTAATATGCAGTGTTCTAATATACAGGGCCAGGTATGGAAGATATATATTCGGTGTAGGAGGAAATGCCAAAGCTGCCCGTGTATCAGGTATAAATGTTAAAAAGATCAAGTGGTCTGCATATATGATAGCCGGTGTTCTGTCGGGACTTGCAGGTGTTGTATTAACTTCACGCGTATCTTCCGGGTTGGCCATGGCCGGACAAAACTATGAAACAGATGCTATTGCGGCAGTTGTAATGGGCGGTACCAGCCTGGCGGGAGGAAGAGGAAGATTATGGGGAACTCTTGTAGGTGTTCTGATAATCGCAGTTTTAAATAATGGTCTGGATATGATGGCAGTATCCTCCTATTGGCAGTTGATTATAAAAGGCTTGATAATAATAGCAGCTGTTATGATGGATAGCTTAAACAGTTCCAATGACTAATAGCCGTTTATAAAACGGTTTATTACAAATAAAATTTAAAGGAGAATAGTTATGAAAAAAATGAAAAGACTCGTAGTATTGCTAATAGCTGCAATAATGCTAACTACCTTTGCAGCTTGTTCTTCAAGCACAAGTCAGAGTACGGCGGAATCAACCAAAGCTTCAGACACAACTCAGGCCACCGAAACAACAAAACCGGCAGACAAGAAAATTGTTGTCGGGATGACCCTGTACAGTCTCAAAAATGAATTCACAGTACGGCTTTCAAATGCGGCAAAGAAGAAAGCAGAAGAATTAGGTGTTGAGCTTAAAATTTATGATGGTAACTATGATCCGAATACACAGATAAATCAAGTTGAAACAATGATTTCAGACGGTGTGGATGCTATCATTCTGAATCCTCAGGATGCAAAGGCCTGTGCAGTTGCGGTTGATAAAGCGGCAGCGGCAAATATACCGGTTATTGGAGTCAACACCCGTGTTGACAGCGATAAACTTACAAGCTATGTCGGTTCAAAAGACGTATATGCCGGTGAATTGGAAATGCAGGCCATAGCTGACAAGCTCGGAGGCAAAGGCAATATAGTCATACTTGACGGACCTCTCGGACAGTCAGCTCAGTTGGAACGCAGCCAGGGAATCCAGAATGTACTTAAGAAGTATCCCGATATTAAGGTTCTTGCAGAAAAAACAGCCAACTGGTCACGTTCTGAGGCTATGACAGTTATGGAAAACTGGCTGCAGGCTTT
>JAEVZU010000213.1 GCA_023392075.1 Bacillota bacterium
ACCACTTGGTCAGGGCGGTTATTCAGGGAGAATTATCATGATTCTCCCTCCTATTGACATCTAGGCCAGCAATTCTAGGCAATTAACACCGTCAGCTTTTGGACATCATGCATTAGCTGTAACACAAATGGAAATTGGAAGATAATGCAATCAGGGGTTGTACTTAGCAATTTATTTACTCATGCTCTTCAGCAAGGATTTGTATATGGAGGAGCATATGAGGATCAACCTGGTGATTGGGTGCCCGAAAGTACCTCATTTAATCTCAAATATAAATTTAAACCTGTAGAACAGGACGTTATCGTTGCTTTATTAGGTTTAACTATGAAGTGCGATTGGAAACGTGGTTCAAGTGGTCCATATGAATTCAAGTTTTCAAATGCCCAAGTATTTGATAATTATTAACCGAAGATAGGTTACTGTAATTGCATACAATAATAAATTTAGTTGATTTATTCAATATAGTACAATAAAATAATAATAATGAGTTGAATTATGAAGAAGAGGTATAAAATTTTGGTTAAAAGTAAAATATATATGAAATATATTTTGATTGCATTTGGATTTTTTGGTATTTTAATTTTTGTCCTTTATTTTTTTTATAGTACAAATCATGACAATTTAGTATTTCTCGGTGAAAGTGAAAGTTGGTCTGTAACATATAAACTAGATATTTATAGCACATATAAAAAAATAGATAAAAAGGCTAATACAACAATTTGTTCAAACTTACGATTAAATTGGAAAAATCATAGAAAAATCCGGAATAATACGATTATTAAATATACATTATTGAGTTCATCAAGGACACTTATTGGAGAGACTAATTTTTCTAAAAACAGAGCTGGATTGATTGAAATCAAAAATACTAATGAAAACATAGCTTATGAAAATTTGAATGAACTAATAAAATTAACATTAGAATGGGAAGGGATAAAAGAAGAGCTCCAACTTAAACATTAAGAACATTATTCCAAGATTAATTATGCTTTCCTTAAAGAGACTACGAAAATAAATTTTGCTAAAAAGCTTTCAATAATAAAATAGCAATATCATTGGAAAGCTTTTTTATGGCAAGCAATATAATTCGTTTCTAAAATATCAATTCGTACTTTTCTTCGGTTACCGGCAACCCAGCCAGAATGACAGTCATCAATTCACCCTTGCTTGTAAAACCAAAACGTCTGTAAAAATTTGCGGCTCTCTCGTTATCCTTGATAACCCAGAGGAAACAACTCTTAAAGCCTTGATTTTTTAGTGATTCGACAGCAAATTTCATTAATTCATAGCCCTGTTTTGTTGACCAGTATTCCGGAAGCACATAAAGTGAAATAATTTCACCTTCTGCGGGATGAAGCGGGCTGGTGTGCTGCAGGGTTCCCGTTTCCGAAGGCAAGTCTTTCCGGGCCTGACCGAATGTAATTGTCCCTGTTATCTTTCCGTCTGTTTCATAAACAGCCGCATTGTGCACATTTTCTTTTAATGCTCTTGAAAACAGTGGAATCCAACCTTCGTCAGAAATGTTTTCCAGATATTCTTCAGATATAAAATCAACATATGCTTTTTTCCAGGTTCGAGAATGTACCAGGCTCATTGCACCAACATCTTCAATTTCAGCTTTTCGAGCTCCCATTATTCTTCCTCCGAATATTCCCGTTTACCAAATAGTATCAAATCTTAATTATAATTAAAAGTACAAAAATTTATTAGTATCAAACTGTTGTATAATCTTTACAATCAATTAGATATCTGAAATAATATTTAAAACATAAAGTGTTTGGAGGATCCGGAAATGGAAAAAGATTTGGAAAAAGCCATTAAAAAATTTTTTGAACGGGACAGGTTTGCTCGCTATGTCGGCATAGAATTAATAAAAGTTGTACCCGGCTCTGCAGTCACCCGTCTTGAGCTTTCAGAAAAGCACTTGAACGGCCTCGATGTGGTTCAGGGCGGAGCAATATACACCCTCGCAGATTTTGCATTTGCTGCTGCAACAAATTCCAGCGGCCTTGCAACAGTGGGTATTAATACCGGTATTACATATTTTAAGGCACCGCAAGGGAAAGTCATAACTGCCGAAGCAAAAGAAATTGAATCGGGTAAGAAGATATGCGGCTGTGATGTTAATGTATTTGATGAAGACGGCTCCCTGATTGCTAAATTCAGCGGTACAGGGTACAGAAAAAATAAGATGCTTGATTTTTTCTCAGGTAAAATCACACCTCTAAAAAATGATGTTAAATGACAGAATTTTGAAATTAAACCGGATCCCAAAGATACCGTAGGTTATAATCTGCCAAGCTGGTATGAAAAATGGGTTATTTATCAGGCTAATGATGGTTGGAGTTATATAATCCAGGTACAAGTGAAATGTGATTACGAGGACTTCGGAGTATACAGTGAGCCATACATTGATCCTATAATGTCTCCAGCAAAAATTGCAACAAAAAATGTAAAATAATTTTAAGTTATCTATATAAAAATAAGATGGTAAAATATTTACCAATCTTATTTTTATCCCTGTTTTATCTGCCTTTCTCAGGTATACTTACTCCCGGCTGAAACCTGGGATCTAAAAAGTGTAACGGATTTGTACTGAGCAGCCGTTCTATCCTCATCCCGTCATTTTGCGAGCGGACAGCGAGAACCTTTACTCCGTTAACATCCATTTCAGTAAATCCTGCGTTCAGTTTGTCCAGGTTGTAATAGTCGATATTTTGAAATACTACGGACGGATCATAAATGGTATATAGAATCATTGCAGCAGGCCCTCTTCCTTTGAACAAACAGTTTTCTTTTTATTTAGTTCAATCAGTTCATTCAACTTCCTTATGGCATCCGATAATCCTCCAACCTCATCGATCAACCCGTTTCTTGCAGCTTCTTCTCCAAAAAGAACAGTTCCCACATCATTGGCAAGTTCACCTGTTTTCAGCATCAATTCCCTGAATTTGTCTTTACTTATCTTCGCATGGCTGGATACAAAATTAACCACTCTTTCCTGCATTTTATCAAAATATTCATATGTTTGCGGGACTCCTATTACCATTCCGTTAAGCCTTATAGGATGTATTGTCATTGTAGCCGAACCTGCTATGAAAGAATAATCCGCTGAAACCGCCATCGGAACACCAATACTGTGTCCGCCGCCCAGAACAAGTGAAACGGTTGGTTTTGACAGACTGGCAACCATTTCTGAAATAGCAAGACCTGCTTCCACATCTCCCCCGACAGTATTCAGTATCAGGAGCAGTCCCTCAATTTGTTTGCTCTCTTCTATAGCCACAAGCTGAGGTATAACATGTTCATACTTTGTGGTTTTGTTGTGAGGAGGAAGCAGTATGTGGCCTTCAATCTGTCCGATAATGGACATGCAATGTATGTTACTTTCCTCTTTTGGCAGGTTGGTTATCCCAAGTTCCTTTATTTCCTCCATATTGACGCTTTGTTCCGGCGGCTGTTCGGCGGGCTGGCTCTCGGGTGTTTCATTATTAGCTCCGTATTGTTTTTTCACTCAATCCTCCATTAAGGTTTCAAGCTTTTACCCTAATTAATAAATTTTTGATTTTTATATTTTTATCTTATATTATTATTAAGTTATTTTATAAAATAATACGCAAAATGATGACGAAACAATAAAACAGTAAACGCCACGGATGAAACTGTATTCCGTGGCGTTGTCAATTACTCTGTAATTTTATTTTCATATTTTATTGTTACAAACAAGTATGGGCTGAATCTGGCAATTCTGCTGTGCATTGAGAATAGCCGGCAGAATCTGATCAAAATCTGCCACTAATGATGTACACTTCTTAATTGGATCATCCTGACCAAAAGGAACCATATATATGTTCTTCATATTGAGCAGAACACCGATATTCTTAGCATTTGCTCCAAGCCCGTCATTGGTTGAGACAGCTATTACCACCGGCCTCATATTTCTGAGATGAGCTTTACAGGCCATAGTAACAGCGCTGTCAGTTATTGCATTAGCAATTTTTGAAATTGTATTACCTGTACAAGGTGCTATGACCAATATGTCCAGCAGGGCTTTCGGACCTATTGGTTCAGCTTCGACGATAGAGCTTATGGGCTGTTTACCGGTCATGACCTGTAGAGTGTTTTTAAAATCCTCAGCTTTATTAAACCGTGTATCATACTGGTTTACAGACTCAGATATTATTGGAATAACTTCTGCACCTTCGTTAACCAACGTTTCTATCTGAGGGATTATTTTAGCAAAGGTGCAAAATGAGCCTGTAACAGCAAACCCGATTCTTACTCCTTTCAATAACATTGTTATACCCCCAACTCTTCAATAATATTAAATACAGTATCCTTAATAAATTCTGCAGCTGTAACAGGGGCAACTTTTCCTGGAAGCGACAGCGCCCAGATAGCTCTAAGTCCAATTTCCTTTGCTTTATCGAAATCAACTCCGCCCGGTTTTGATGCAAGGTCGATAATCAGGCATTCAGGATTTAAAATTTTCAAGATATCATTATTTAATACGATGGACGGAATTGTATTAAATATGACATTCATATCATTTACAGTCTGCGTCAATTCTGATAAACTAACAGGTTTATAGCCAAAGCTTTTTATCCATGCTATATCTGCATACTTTCGTGCTTCAATAAAAACATTTGCGCCAATGCCATGCAGCATTTTAGCCAATGTTTTTCCAATTCTTCCGTATCCTAGGATTAACGCATTACTGTTATGTAAAGTTATGGGCATTTCTTCCATCGCTATCTGTATTGCACCTTCTGCGGTAGGAATTGCATTAAGTACCGCCATCTCTTCCCTTTCCAGCATGTCAACATTATAGACGTTGCATACCTGGGCAAGGTGTACAATTTTTTCACTGATTCTTCCTGCTATGAATAATTGATTCTTGTTCATAAATTTAAAAACATCGTGAATCAATATTTTTTCGCTGTGAAATGGTGCGTTTATAAATTCGTTGTCATTTGAACATGGTATTGGACCAATCAACACATCAGAGCCGTTAATAGCTTCTTCCAAAGTGTTGCTCTGCTTGATTTTTATATCAAACCCTGCCTTGTCAAACCCATATATATTAACCGAATTCCCCTCTGCATAAATGGATTCGGCCAATTTTACATTTCTTAGATCGCCCCCGATAATACTAAATTTTTTCTTTTCCACCACTAGTAGACCCTCCCGTTCCCCGGACCGGATATTTAACTATTTATGACGACTAGTATATTTTATGTATTGGACAAATACCTAGTGCCTGTACAAAGCGGCACAAAAAAATAAATCATTCTATCAAAACCAGAATGATTTATTTTTCTCCGTGCCGGTAAAAAGCAGGATCATCTATTAACGTTATTATTTTTATAAATCTATGTTTTATACGACGATTTCTTTTTTTAAATTTCCTACCGCCGATATACTTAGTTTTTCATATTTGAAAACCATTCCGATTACTTCCCGGATATTATCTATTGTTATCCTATCCATTTTTTGAAGTACTTCTTCAGGTGTATTTATCCGTCCAAGCATCAGTTCCGACTTGCCGATACTGTTCATTCTGCTGTTGGTACTTTCGAGACCAAGAATATAATTACCTTTAAGCTGTTCTTTGGATTTATCAAGTTCATCCTTTGTAATTCCCTTCTTAATTAAAAGATCTATCTCCTTTTTTGTGAGGTCAATTACTGTCTGAAGATATTCGGGATTCATACCGGCATAAATCATAAATAATCCGGCAGTTTTATAGGTAGACGGATATGAATAGATGGAGTATACAAGGCCCTTCTCCTCTCTTATTTTTTGAAAGAGCCGTGAACTCATTCCCCCGCCGAATATGTTATTTAAAGCCAAAAGGGAATAAACTCTGTCATCCCCGTTCTCGATACCTTCAAAGCCCATGCACAAGTGGACCTGCTCGGTATCCTTTTCTCTTATTACCTTATCGGTGCGGTATTCCGCAGGTTGATAATTTCTGGAATATTCCCCGGTGCAGCTCCAGTTTCCGAAGTATTTCTTCACGTCTTCAATAAGCTGAGCTTCGTCAAAGTTACCCGCTACTGAAATTACCGTGTTATATGGAGTATAGTTTTCCTCCATATATTGATTAATCATTTTTTTATTAAATCTGTCTATACACTCCTGAGTTCCCAGTATGGGGTAACCCAGTGAGTTTCCGCGCCATACCATTTCAGAAAATATATCATGAACCAACTCTTCGGGAGTATCTTCATACATGCCAATTTCTTCAACGACAACTTTTTTCTCAACTTTTATATCGTTACTGGCAAACCTGGAATTGAACAGCATGTCTGATAAAATATCCAGAGAAACATTCAAATGAGTATCCAGTGTCTTGGTATAGTAACAAGTGCATTCCTTACCGGTAAATGCATTTATCTGACCGCCGATGGCATCAATACATTCAGCTATTTCTTTAGCAGAACGGTTGGTTGTGCCTTTGAAAAGCATATGTTCAATAAAATGGGAAATCCCATTGTTCTTTGTATTTTCACTTCTGGAACCGGTACCCACCCAAATGCCGACTGAGACTGACCTTACATAAGAAATTTTTTCATATACCAATCTCAAGCCATTATCTAATAAGATTTTTTTAAACATCAAGTCCTCCAAATGCTGTTCTAAATATTTTGCCCTTATATACAAATAACATATCAAAAATAGTAAATTAGTGGTCTGTAACATCTAAAACGTATATTGCCGGCGAGGAAAATCTTTGCAGGATAAGTCGGAGGACGAAGGCAATACTGTATGTATTGACAAGGACGACAACGAAATTCTGCGGGAATTTAACCGTCGGCAATATGTGACTTTTAGGTGTTACAGACCACTGGGCATAAACTGCTGTGTCTATAGCTTACTTTGTTTCTTCGCTGGTTTCTTCAGTCATTGCGTCTTTTCTTGAAAGATTTATTCTGCCCTGTTTGTCTATCTCGGTAACTTTAACAAGAATCTCATCTCCGATATTAACTACATCTTCAACTTTTTCTACTCTCTTTTTGTCAAGTTTTGAAATATGAACAAGCCCGTCTTTTCCGGGTAATATTTCAACAAAGGCACCAAAGGTAGTGATTCTTACGACTTTTCCCATGTAGATTTCGCCCGGTTCGATTTCCTTTGCTATTCCATGTATTATTTTGAGTGCTTTTTGAGCAGCTGCGGCATCAGGAGTCAGTATATATACTCTTCCGTCCTCCTCGATGTCGATCTTAACACCGGTTTCAGCTATGATCTTATTAATCATTTTTCCGCCTGGTCCGATAACATCTCTGATCTTTTCAGGATCTATATTTGTTGTAATAATCTTTGGGGCATAATCCGAAAGCTCTTTTCTGGGAGCTGGAATTGCCTTCAGAATGACATCGTTTATTATCTGGATACGGCCATTTCTGGTGAGTTCAAAGGCCTGACGGATGATTTCATAGGTAAGTCCGTCAACCTTGATATCCATCTGGATGGCAGTAATACCTTCGGTAGTACCTGCCACTTTGAAGTCCATGTCTCCGAAGAAATCTTCTATACCTTGTATGTCCATAAAGGTAATAAAATTGTCGGGATTTTCTTCATCTATTACCAAACCTGCCGAAATACCTGCAACAGGAGCTTTAATAGGCACACCTGCATCCATCAAAGCCAAAGTACTGCCGCATACACTTCCCTGCGAGGTGGAGCCGTTTGACATCAATACTTCCGATACAAGTCTGAAAGCATATGGAAATTCCTGCTCCGACGGTATTACAGGTACAAGTGATCTCTCTGCAAGAGCGCCGTGGCCGATTTCTCTTCTGCCGGGACCTCTTGAAGTTTTTGCCTCACCTACACTGTAGCCGGGGAAATTGTAATGGTGCATATATCTCTTGGTTTCTTCGGTATCAATACCGTCCAGCATTTGTACATCTCCCATGGCACCAAGTGTAATGGTTGTCAATACCTGGGTCTGTCCCCTTTGGAAAAGCCCTGAACCATGTGTTCTTGGGAGTATGCCTACTTCTGCGGAGAGAGCCCTTATTTCATCAAGACGTCTTCCGTCAACACGTTTACCTTCCTTGAGGATGTACTCACGGACGACCTTTTTTTCAAGCTTGTAGATTGCATCATTGATTTTTGCCTGCATTTCAGGGAACTGTTCGGCAAGCGCAGCCTGAGTTTCCTCTGTCAGTTTGTTTACCTTGTCATCTCTGTCCTGCTTGTCGGTTGCGAGCACCGCTTCACGCATTGTTTCATAGCCATAAGCTTTTACGGCTGCAAACAAGTCTGCGGGTACTTCTGCTGATTCATAAGTAAATTTAGGCTTACCTATTTCTTTTACGATATCATTTATAAAATCACATATTCTTTTGATTTCTTCATGGCCTTTTTTTATGGCATCGAGCATTACATCATCGGGAACAATGTCGGCACCAGCTTCGATCATTGTTATTTTTTCCTTTGTTCCTGCAAGGGTAACATACATTTTGCTCTTTGCACGCTGTTCTTCATTTGGATTAATAATAACTTCATTATCAATCAAACCCAAAACCACACCGCCGATAGGTCCGTTGAAAGGTATGTCGGAAATGCTTATTGCAACCGATGCACCGATCATGGCTGCAATTTCGGGTGAATTGTCCTGTTCCACCGACATTACGGTGTTTACAACAGCAACATCATTTCTAAGATCTTTTGGAAAAAGTGGTCTGATAGGTCTGTCAATAACTCTTGAAGTCAATATGGCCTTTTCCGACGGTTTTCCCTCTCTTTTTATGAAACCGCCCGGTATCTTGCCGACCGCATATAAACGTTCTTCATAGTCAACACTCAAAGGGAAAAAGTCTATTCCATCCCTTGGTGATGCTGATGCTGTGGCACTGGACATTATTACAGTGTCACCATATCTTATCAATGCCGCTCCGTTTGCCAGCTGTGCCAACTTTCCCGTTTCAACGGAAAGTGTTCTGCCGGCCAGTTCCATGCTAAATGTTTTAAACATGTTAGTCCTCCTAAGTTTTTTAATAGTTTTTCATATGCTATTTAAAACTATAGACTGTAGCATGTAGATTCTGCGTCAAAACTGTTTTTTGGCGCACAATCTACCTTCTACCGTCCATAGCCATATGCAATATTAATATTATTTCTTCTTTTTTATTTCTTATTTCAATATAAAACACTTAAATTTTACCACAAAAATTATGTACAGGCACCTTCCAAAGTAAACTAGAAAACAGGCAGGCCTTAGCCTGCCTGTCCTATAATAATTACTTTCTTAGACCAAGTTTCTCAATAATAGTACGATATCTTTCAATATCATTCTTTTGAAGATAGTTTAACAAACCTCTTCTGGCACCAACCATCTTAAGAAGTCCTCTTCTTGAGTGGTGATCCTTCTTGTGAGTCTTTAAATGATCATTGAGGTGATTGATTCTTTCAGTAAGAATGGCAACCTGAACCTCGGGTGAACCTGTATCGCCTTCATGAAGCTGATACTTTGTAATTATTTCCTGCTTTACTTCCTTAAACATGTTGTAAACCTCCAATAATAAATAATAATTAAGCGCCGTAAACCATGTAATTGGACGGAGAACCCAAAAACGGAGTTAACGGTTTAAATTTGTACCTTGGTATTTTAGCATATTTCATAATTATTTACAATATTTAATTTATTCATTCACCTGATCCCAACTAAATTCCCGGATTGATTTGAAAGATGAGCACTGGTAGTTATGATAAATTAATAATTTTTTGTCTGATTATATAGATATAAATTATATGGAATAAAATGCAACAAAATAATATAATTACTATATTACTTGTTTAACGAAGGAGATGATGCAATGAATAACAACTCTGCTCTTTTAAGAAAAATTGCTGACAATGTTGAAAAAGTTATTGTTGGTAAAAGAAATGCGATAGAACTGACACTGGTTGCTCTGGTTTGCAACGGACACGTATTGTTGGAAGACGTTCCCGGCGTCGGTAAAACCAGTATGGTATCCGCATTGGCAAAGTCGGTTTCTGCTTCCTTCAAAAGAATTCAGTTTACTCCAGACATTCTACCCTCCGATATAACCGGCTTTTCTATCTATAATCAAAAAACCTGCGAATTTGAATTCAGACCCGGAAGTGCAATGTGTCAGATTTTATTGGCCGATGAAATAAACAGAACCTCGCCCAAAACCCAATCCAGTCTTCTTGAGATAATGGAAGAAAACCAGGTCACTGTTGACGGTACCACGTACAAGCTTCCCAAGCCCTTTATGGTGTTGGCGACTCAGAATCCCATCGAGTACATTGGTACATATCCTTTGCCGGAAGCTCAAATGGACCGTTTCTTTTTGAAGATATCTCTCGGTTATCCCCAGGCCGGTGAAGAAGTATATATTTTATCCAGATTCCTTCAGGATAATCCTCTGGAAACTCTTGAACCTGTTGCCGAGAGCTCTGACATTATCAATATGCAGAATGAAGTAAAACAGGTTTATCTGGATAAAACCTTGAAAAACTACGTTGTAGACATTGTCAACATGACAAGAAAAAATGATTACATTGCTCTGGGATCAAGCCCCAGAGGGTCACTTGCAGTATGTCGTGCTGCTCAGGCCTGGGCATATTACCACGGCAGAGATTATGTACTTCCGGAAGACATAAAAAAGATGCTGCTCCCCACTCTTTCACACCGCATTATTCTTAAACAGGAAGCTAAATTAAAGAAAATGTCTGCACTCGATATTTTATCCAATATTATAGACAAGGTTTATATACCTTTGGTAGATAATTATGAGAAAAAATAGGATAACTTTTATATTTTTATTTATATTGGCAATTATATTCCGGTACAATTTCGGCGGCTTTGCTCCATCCTTTTTCTTTTTTACATTGCTGTCACTGCTTATTTTTTCCATTGGTTACACTATCTATGTATACATGCGTTTTAAATTTGTTCAGGACATCAATAAAAGAGTAATTACCAAGGGAGAGTCTGTAAAACTTGTGGTCAAGCTAAGCAATGAAGACTTTATGATTTACCCCTATGTTTATGTATCTTTTTTTGGCTCACATACTCTTTTCAATGCTGAAACATACTCACAAAGTCTGTCAATTACCCCTTTTTCAAAAAAAGAATTTGTTTTTGATATGGAATGCAGGTACAGGGGTGAATATGAGGTAGGAATAAGTGATATTCATATTGAAGATTTTTTAGGCCTTATAAGGTTAAAATATAAATTGCCGGAAACAAAAAAAATCATTGTATTTCCTAAAATTGAACATTTATTCAAGTTTGACATATTTACTACAAATAGTTTCGAATTACAAAGCTCATCCCAGGGTGCCGTTGAAGATGTGAATAATATCAAGGATATGAGAATGTACCAATACGGTGACAGCTTCAGAAAGATACACTGGAAATTATCAGCCAGGAGCAATAATTGGATGATTAAGAATTACCAGTGTACTTCCGATGCAAATGTCAATATACTTATAGATCTAAGGCAAAATCCTTATCCGGGTGAAATTACAATAGTACTGGAAGATAAAATAATTGAAGCTGCTGTTGCAGTACTCAATTATTATCTTCAGAAGGGTATATCCGTCAACTACATGTACTTTGATGATAAAATAGAAATTTTAAAGGCTTCCAACAGGCATGAATTCGAGTACATTTATAAAACACTATCCAATGTGCCCTTCAATCAGAAGGTGCCGTTGGCAGATATTGTATCGCTCCACTACGAAAGCAGTAATAATACCAATGATATGATAATCCTTACAAGCATTCTGGATGTTGATCTGTATAATGTTATTTACAAGGCTCAGATTACCAATCATTCAATTTGTCTGATATACATATCTCCTGGAAATCTTGTCAAGGAGAAGTTTGATGTAGTAAACGATATCCTGGATATTCTGCCTGAAATAGGTGTAAGAGCATATACTGTCAATCCCGAGGATGATATTAAAATGGTACTGGGGGGTTAATCCGATGACGCGTGAAAACAAATTTGGAGTGCTTGCGAATTTAATACTTGTTATGCTTATGTCCTCAGGTATCAGCCAGACACTTTATACTTCGCTGTTTATGACCCAGACTCTGAGCTGGATGATATTTTTGGCCGTAATCCCTCTCACCCTGCTGTTTTTTCTTATGTTCAGAAATAAAATTTCATCGCTCGTGTCATTTATTTCAATTGCTGTAATACTGACGGCCGGGTCTGCAGTAATTGCTTTTAAAACCGGTTCAGAAAGTGTATTTATATGGCTGAACCGGTATTTTATATGGTTTGTGGATATAACCAACGGCTACAAGGATATTTCCGTCCCCCTTTTCACCACAATAACAGTACTCTCAATAACATTTATCATTACTCTTTTTGTTTTTATATTTACCATTAAATTTTATAACTTTTATGTAACTACCATACTATTCTTCAGTATTTTCTTTGTCCAGCTCCAACTGAATATTTCAGGCAGTGATTTATCTTTTGTACTCTTTATCTTTTCCTTCCTGTTGTATTATTTCTTTTATATATTACAAAAAAGAGATAAGGAGAAAACCTATGATGCGGGAAACAGGCTCAAATACCTTATATATACCTTGCCCGTGTGCATTATGGTCATTGCAATAACATTCTTGTTTCCTCTCAATCAGGGGCGTTTTTCCATTCCCTGGCTTGATACAAAAATAGATAAATCCATAGACGGAATTATCAATAAGTTTTCAAATGTAGATGTTTCTTCCTTTGATTATTTCTCATTTGGAATTTCAGGGTTCGGAAAAACCGACAAATTAGGAGGAAATCTCAAACTGAACAATACTCATGTTATGAATGTTAAAACCGAGCATTCAAACCTGTATTTACGCGCTGCCTCAAAGGTTACCTATGACGGGCACCGCTGGTATGCCGACGAAAACAATTTTGATTCCCTCGGTTTGGGACAGGTATATGACAGACAGCTTAGTTCCGATACCTCTTTGATGTTTATGGGCCTTTTATCAGCCCTTAAAGCTGAAACCTTTTCACTTGATATGAATAAAAATGACTATTTTGAAGCTTCCAATGCGGAAGTTGAATTTGTAAATATGAAAACAAAATCAATATTCATGCCGGTTAAAGCTTATAATCTAAGGTTCGGGTCAATGCAGGAAGTACTTCAGGATAATGAGCAAATGCTTTCCACAAAAGATATCCAGGGTAAGGGCTTCTCCTATAACCTTAAATATTTTAACTTAAACCTGAAAAATGAAAAGCTGATTGAATTGCTGAGAAAAAGCAAAAAATCCGATAACATCACCGGTATGCGGAACAAATACAATGTAAGAACACAAAATTCTGATGCTGTGACTTCCGTCAGAAGTGCCGACTTTGCTGAGCCCACGGAAGTTCCTGTTTTAAGGAGCAATAATTATATTGACTCGCTTTACGAAAAATATACCCAGCTTCCCGAAACAATCACACCAAGAGTGAGAGAACTTGCACAGGAAATTACCAAAGATAAAAATAATAATTATGACATGGCAAAGGCAATAGAAACCTACCTTTCGAAAAATTATCCCTATACCCTGGCTCCAGGAACCCCGCCCAGAAGCAGAGACTTTGTAGATTATTTCCTCTTTGAGGGCAAAAAGGGCTACTGCACCTATTATGCTTCGGCTATGACGGTATTGCTGAGATGCCTGGATATACCGGCCAGATATGTGGAGGGATATATTTTACCCCCTGAAAAAAAGGACGGAGTATATAAAGTAACCAATCAACAGGCTCATGCTTGGGTTGAAGTTTATTTTGACGGATTTGGCTGGATCCCCTTCGAACCAACCTCTCCTTTTGTTGCAAACCTTTACAACGACAGAACAATTTCTGCCACCATCAGCGGCGAAATGCTGGATACAGGTTATGAGGATTATATGGAAATGATGGACAAATACAGAAATCAGGGAGCTGCAGTAACTTATGACCTTGATACTGAGACTGAAACTGATTCCGGAATGAAAAAACCGGTATTGACCTTAATAATTATTTCAGCTGTAATAGCTTTAATTGTGCTGGTCATCGGTACAATTGCCTCAATTAATTACTTTAAGTTTTATAATCTTCAGAGGAAAATAAAAAAAGGTGATCCAAATTCTTCAATGTTAATTGCCTATAGTTATATTTTAAAAGCCCTGAAATTCCAGGGAGTTAATGTACATCCCGGTGAAACACCTACTCAGTTTAGTGAAAGAGTTGAAAAAATCTTTGATATTAAGAGCTTCTCTTTCAATAAAACCAGTTTCACAAAGATTTCAGGTTATTACGTAAAAGCCAGGTACAGCCGTAATACTTTGACACATAAAGAGATTGAACAGACTCTTGAATTCATTAACGTCTTACTGGAATTGATATTTGAGAAATCCGGCAGATTTAAGTTCGGATTCTCAAGATACCTGCTGGGAAGGTTCTAAAGTTGATTAATACTTTAATACGTTGTGCTGATTGGGATTTTGTTTTGGCTTTACAGATAGGTTTAATCTGAATCAAATGGTAACTTCCGTACTAACTTCATAAAATAAGGATGCACCCAAAACAATTAACTCCTTTACCTTCGTCGACAATTTTATGGTAATTGTTTTTAATCGTGCATCTTATTTTATGAAGTTGTCCTCACGTACCATTTGATTATAATTATCTGTTCGCGTACTTGCATAATCAGCATAAACTGTGCCGCTGGAAAGTTGAGCGACAATTTAACCGGCACTACGAGCCAACTTATTAATCTTCTGCCTATTTTATTTTGAAGTATGCGTGGTACGGTACATTATAAGCTGCAAAATTCGGAATTATCAAAAGACCGCCGGTAATAAAATTCAACGGACCATCTGCAGGAATAAATGCCTTTGATATATCCCCGGAATTCAAAGTAAGCTCCATGTACTTATTAACCTCACTTATTCCTACCATTACCAGGGGGCCGTACATAATTGCCGCAATGGATGGATCGTCTGGAGTCCTTTCTGCGCGGAAAGTAAATGGCGTTGATATTTCAAGCTGATCTCCCCTGTTCCATTCTCTTGACAGTGTTACATAACTTGAGGGCTTGGCAGCAATGTTCTGAACCGTACCATTTATTTTTACCGTGAAACCTTTTTCAATCCAATATGGTACCCGTAACTTAATGTCAAGCTTTCCGCTGCCGTCAATTAAAAGCTTTGTTGCCTGATCAGTCAGATAATCACCGGTTTGAGTTATTTTAAAGCCCTTTTCCTTCCATACGAGTGTTGAAGCCATATATAAATTAACGTATAAAGCCGATTTATCAGCGGAACGAAAATAAACCGAATCCTGATACTTTGTGTGATTTTCCATTCCTGTGCCGTGGCAGCAGGTGTTGCCATCGGTATCAAATTCCTTGCGGGAACCGGGACACAATGGCATAAAGTAAGTTGAACCGCCGTTCGGAGCACTCTGGTCCTGGGATGCAATTATGTGGTTATAGAGAGCTCTTTCATAATAGTCCATATATCCGGGTTCTGGACTTTGGAAGAACAGGTCTCTTGTCAGCTTCAGCATGTTGTATGTAGAACACGTCTCGGCAGTCTTATCGCCAATGTATCTTGCAATCCTGCCGGCTGCCCTGAACATTTCACCCTCGCCGTTACCGCCTATATTATAAGTATGGCTGTTAACAACCATATCCCAGAAGTTCTTTGCAACTTTATAGTAATACGGTTTTTTGTTTTGCACAAACATTTCCATAACACCAACTATTTGCGGAATATGCTGATTTGAATGAATGCCTCCAAGTGTGTCAATATTTTCAGCCATTGGCACATACAGTTTGTCATTGTCAAAAAATTCTGCTGCTTTCAGGAACTCCTGCTTTCCGGTTAAACCATAGAGCCTGGCCATTACCCCATTTATTCCTCCAAACTCGCCTGCAATATACAAAGCCCACATATTTGCCCGTTTTTCTTCGGTCAGTCTGTTCAATCTGTTATACACCCAAGCTCCCAGCTTTGTACAAATATCCAGCGCTTGTTCGCTTCCCGCATGTACGTGGCAATCAACAAGTCCTGCCATTATTTTATGCAGCGTGTAATAAGGTGCCCATATTTTGGGATATGTAGTCAGTTCCTCCAGCTTATCAAATTGTTCCTCGGAATAACCGCTTAAAAATCCGGGACTGAATTTACCTGACACCACCATTGCATCCTGACATTTCCCCAATTCAGAAATCATGTAATCAATTTTTTTCTTGAATTTCACGTCCCGTGAGCCGGCATATGCCTGAGCTATAGCAGATAAATAATGCCCTGTTGTGTGCCCTCTCAGATTGCAGTCAGGAGCATCCCATCCCTCTGCCGGGGGAGCATTTTTTGTATCCAGCCCCGATGCCTCACGGAAATTGTAAAGCAGCTGGTCGTCATTAACAGACAAAAGATACTGATAATCCCTGTCTCTTCCTGCTGTAAAGACTTTGTCCTCAATGGTCACACTGCTCAGTTCAAAGGGTTCTGCCGCTCTTTCATATGGAATACTTGCAGCTTCAGGATCTGCTGCTGTTTGTTCTGAGCCTACCTTTACATTGGCCACCGCTTTTAAGCCAGTTCCTGATACTGTTCCATAGAGTTTAATTAATCCCGGCATTTGGCAGCAGGATTCATTGATTTCTTCCCACTCCACTGCGGCTATACCGGAGGTTCCATCGTCCTTCTCAACTATGGCCACTTTTGGAAGCTTCGGGATACATCCGGGCCGGCTTTGAATATTATATTCCTTAACCGCCGTTATAGTGCGTATGTTTTCTTTTTCCAGTACAGTTACTTCAAATTCTCTTGATTCTGTATATTCACCTTTGGTTATGACAGCTACAAGTGTAACAATTGCATTACCTTTGCCTGCTTCAGGCCGCGTAACTTTACCATCATTGCTTATAGCATTTAAATATTTTGATTCCCATGAAATCCTGGAACCATATTTCCCTTCTAAAGGCAATTTCAAGTCGGCTTCCACTGTAAAAATATTTCCAATATATATGCCGGCCTTATCTGCTTTAACAATGTCACTGTCAGACATATTATATGACAACTCTGTCATTATTGTTTTCCCCTTTCGAAAATAGACTCCATATATTTACACTATTTTATATTAATCTAAATTATTTTCAATCTTTCTGTGACACCGCTATCCCTTGACAGCTCCTATTGTAATACCGCCTATAAAATATTTCTGCAAAAATGGGTATACAATTAATATGGGTACGGTAACAACAATAGTTGTAGCAGCTCTGAAGGTCAGCGGCTTCAAGTTCTTGAACTTTGACTGTTTCAGCATTTCATTCTGGAGATTCTGCACCATATCCATTTCCAGGAGCAGTCTTCTAAGGTATATCTGAAGTGTATCCCACTTTCCGGAAGGATTATATATCATGACGTCAAACCATGCATTCCAGTGCTGAACTGCCAGGTAAACGGCAACAGCTGCAAACACAGGCAATGATATTGGTATGATGATCTGGCAGTATATTCTCAGCTCGCTGCAGCCGTCAATTCTCGGAGCTTCAATCATTGATTCCGGTAAATTTTGTATATATGAAGCTATCAACAACATATAATATGCATTTATCAAGCCTGGGATCCAATATACATTAAAGGTGTTTGTGAGACCAAGGCTGCTTATCAGCAAGTATGTGGGAATCAAGCCCCCGCTGAAATACATGGTGACAAGAAACAGCACCCTCATAAATCTTCTGCCCGAAAAGTCTCTCAAGGTTACAATATATGCCAGCAGTCCTGTTGCAAAAAGGCAGGTACATGTACCTACCACCACTCTTAATAAGGAAATGGCGGCCCCCTTTAACAGGTGTGGATTTTCGAAAAGCCAGCGGTAAGCCTCAAAGGATACCTTTCTCGGATAGAAGTACAGGCCCCCGCGCAATGCATCTGTTCCCTCATTAAATGATATGATCAGTTGATTGTAAAAGGGGTATATTACAAGAAAACAAAAAACAATCATAAATACCACATTAAATACGTCAAAAATTCTGCTTCCTATTGTGTCCTTATAGTATTTTTGCATTTTCCCACCCCCTAAATAATTGATAAATCACTGATTTTTTTAGTGATCTTATTTGCAATTAAAACAAGTGTCAATCCTATCAGCGATTTCATAAGTCCGATAGCAGCACCGTAAGAATACCGCCCAAGCTTTATTCCGTATCTGTATGCATATGTATCAATTACGTCATAAAAATCTCTGGTCTGATCATTTCCTATTAAAAGCTGCTGTTCAAAACCGGCATTCAAAATACCGCCGATCTGCAAAATAAATAGAAGAACTATGGTTGTCTTGATACCCGGCAATAAAATATGCCGTATCATGCCAAACCTGCCCAGTCCGTCAACGGCACCGGCCTGATAAAGTTCTTCGTCAATTCCTGCTATTGCCGATAAATAAATAATAGAACCCCAGCCTATATTTTTCCATATATTTGAAATGGTTAATAATCCCCAGAAATACTCTCCCTTGCTTAGAAAAGCTATCGGATGTTCAGTTAGTCCCAGTACCCTCAAAACTTCATTTACAACGCCATCGGTGCCTAAAGTAGTAAACAGTATACTTGACACCACAACCCATGATACGAAATACGGCATATAGGACACCGTCTGGGCAAATCTTTTGAAGCGTTTAAATGCAAGCTCATGCAGAAGAATTGCAAGAATTATAGGTGCGGGAAACCCGAATAGAAGATCCAATCCGCTTATAGCCAGCGTATTTCTTAGAATTAAAAACAAATCCGGCGACTCAAAAAACTGCTGGAAATATTTAAAACCGACCCACTGGCAGTCCAAAAATGGCTTACCGGGAACATATTTTATAAAAGCTATAATAATTCCATACATGGGATAATAGGCAAAGGTGGCAACCCATGCTATCAACGGTATGCTCAGAAGCCACAGCTGCTTTTCTTTTTTAAGCCTTTTAACTATCCGGTTAAACCGGTTTTGCTTTGCCTTTTTAGGCATATTATCCATAATAACTTCACTCATAGTCTGATTCTTCCCTTTCAATATTTATATGCAGCCCATAAAAAGGCAATTGAGCAACAATAATTGCGCTTAAAAATTTTAAGAAATATTCATCAATTTTAGTTTAAGGCAAGAGGGAGCATCAAACTCCCTCCTGCGAATTTTGTATGCTGACGTACTTTTCCAATTTACTTCATGTTCCACTTTACCAGATTCTTTTTGTACTCCTGTGAATAATATTTCTCAACTTCCTTAAGTCCGGCCTTGTTTGCTTTTTCTCTCATTTGCATGAATCTGTCGATACATTCCTGTTCGGTTTTAGCCATAACAGCATTGGCGAAGCCTGTCAGGTAGATATCCTTAACCTGTTGCTTCTGTACTGTAACAGGCTCATCTGCCGGGAGGGAAATGGCATAGTATGCTGAAAAGTCAAATATTGTATCCTTCAGGTTTTCATCCTTTTGTTTGAACCACTTGCTGGGGAAGTTCTGGTCAAGCCATGCCTGAGTGCCGTCTTCATGCATTTGCTGACCTTCAACCATCCAGAGAGCCACTCCTCCGTTTAAATCAAATTTTGCCTGATCAAATGTACTGTTTTCAAGTTTTTTAATCTCGCTTTCATTCCATGACCACTTACCGGTGTCATCAATATTCCATACCGATGATTCAGTGTTTGGAATACCGTATGAAAGAAGCTTCATGCCCATATCCGATACTTCGAAATTCCACCACTTCATTACATCTTTAGGATTTTTACATTTATCTGTAATTATAGTTCTCCCCCAACCCATTGTGCTCTTCGGATTCAGGTATGATTGTTCTGCAGTAGGAGCCTTAATATTATAGTGTGGATAGCGCATGTCATCGTTATAATCCTTTTTAGTTTTAAGCCAGGTCATATTACCGTAGTCCTTGGTTACCCACCAAACTGCAAAGTGTCCCGCATATCTTTCATTTGAACATTTTGCCCCCCAATCCTCCCTCTTCTGCGCAAAGGAATCCGGGTCCAGCAAGCCTTCCCTGGCAAACCTGTTATACCATTTTGTAAATTCCAGACCTTCCTCGGTATTTATCCAATGGGTTAAGTTATGATCCTTATCTTCCTTCCAGCCATACTTCAACCCCCATATTCCACCCAGCTGCTCAGGGATTAAGTCATCCTTCCAGGTTCCCAGGGCATAAACCTTTTCCCCTGCTGCATTTTTGGGGTGCTTTTCCACCAGCTTCTTTAATACATCATAATACTCGTCTGGAGTAGTAAATTCCGGAGAACCTATCTCCTTGTACCAGTCCAGCCTGACTTGAGCCGCTGCATCAGCAATATTCAAAAGTCCCCAGCCTACCGGAAGGTTATATATTTTTCCGTCATCATCCTCATATCTTTTTAAGTAGTCTCCCATTTGCTTTTTAAGTTCGGAACCATACTCGTCAATTAACGGGGTTAATTCCTGAGCCTTGCCAAGATCAATCCATTTCTGAGCTTCATCGACCTTCATATTTGAGATCACCTCGGGATAATCATTGGAAGCCAGCATAAGGTTCAGTTTTTCAATCATATCCGTATCGTACACAATTTTATTTATTTTTACATTGAAATTTTTTAATAGAAAATCGTTCATAAGCTTTGAATTTTTTGCAGCTGTATCAGGATTATCCTGACCTACGTAATAGGATATCTCCAATGTTTTTTCAGGTACTTCCCAACCGAACTCGTTAATCTTTCCCGAAGCCGCCGGTGCGGATTGCGAACTTGTTGCATCTCCTTTTTCTGCTCCTCCGCTTCCGCAGCCTGCTACTGTTGTCAGCAGCATAAATAAAGAAAGTAACATAACACCTAATCTTTTCATACACTTCCTCCTGTTTTTTAATTTTTGATATACCAGACCGATAATATATCCGCAAAAATTATTATAGGCAGTATACTGGTAATTAAGCAGTTTACGGTATATTTAAGCAGTACACTTTCACAATGATTTAATTCCATACATGGGATAAATGGCAAAGGTAGCAACCCATGCTATCAAAGGTTTACTCGGAAGCCACAGCTATTTTTTTGTTTAAGGCGGGAGGGAGCATACTACTCCCCCTGTAAACTTTGTATGCTTAATTATTGTCAACTACTCCATGTTCCACTTTACCAGATTCTTTTTGTATTCCTGTGAATAGTATTTCTCAACCTCCTTGAGTCCTGCCTTGTTTGCTTTTTCTCTCATTTCCATGAATCTGGCGACACATTCCTGTTCGGTTTTAGCCATAACGGCGTTGGCGAAGCCTGTCAGATAAATATCCTTGACCTGCTGGTTCTCTACGGTAACCGGTTCATCTGCCGGAAGAGCAATAGCATAGAATGCGGAGAAGTCGAATATTGTATCTCTTAAGTTGGTATCCTTTAACTTAAACCACTTATCGGTAAAGTTCTGATCATACCAAACCTGAGAGCCATCAGTGCGTTTTTCCTGCCCTTCTACCATCCATAAGGCTGTTCCGCCGTTTAATTCAAATTTTTGAGCGTCAAAAGTACCGTCTTCAAAGGTTTTGGTAATATTTTCATTCCATGACCATTTACCGGTGCCGTCAATATTCCACAAGGAAGTTTCAGTGTTGGGAACACCCCATGAAAGCAGTCTCATGCCTATATCTGATACCTCAAAATTCCACCACTTCATTATGCTTTCGGGTTTAGTGCACTTATCTGTAATAATTGTTCTGCCCCATCCCATTGTACTCTTGGGATTGAGGTATGATTTTTCAGCATTTTGAGCCTTAATGTTGTAATGAGGGTAACGCATGTCGTCGTTATAATCACTTTTGGTTTTGATCCAAGTCATATTGCCGTAGTCCTTGGTTACCCACCAGTTGGCAAAGTGTCCCGCATATCTTTCATTTGAACATTTTGCCCCCCAATCTTCCCTTTTCTGTGTAAAGGAATCCGGGTCCAGCAGACCTTCCCTGGCAAATCTGTTATACCATTTTGTAAATTCCAGACCTTCCTCGGTATTTATCCAGTGGGTTAAGTTATGATCCTTATCTTCCTTCCAGCCATTTTTCAATCCCCATATACCGCCAAGCTGCTCATGAATTTTGTCGTCCTTCCAGGTTCCCAGAGCATAAACCTTTTCACCGGCAGCATTTTTAGGATGCTTTTCCACCAGCTTCTTTAACACTTCATAATATTCATCGGGTGTTTTAAATTCAGGTGAACCGATTTCCTTATACCAGTCCAGTCTTACCTGTGCTGCCAGATCGGCAATATCTAGAAGTCCCCAGCCAACCGGAAGATCATATATTTTTCCGTCATCATCCTCATATCTTTGCAAATAATCTCCCATTTGCTTTTTGATTTCGGAACCATACTCGTCAATTAAGGGAGTTAATTCCTGGGCCTTACCTAGCTCTACCCACTTTTGAGCTTCGTCGACCTTCATATTTGAGATAACCTCGGGATAATCATTGGAAGCCAGCATAAGGTTAAGCTTTTCAATCATATCCGTATCGTATACTATCTTATTTATCTTGACATTGAACTTTTCCAGTAAATACTCATTCATTAGTTTAGTATTTTTGGCTGCTGTATCAGGATTGTCCTGACCTACATAATAGGATATCTCCAATGTATTTTCAGGTACTTCCCAGCCGAACTCGTTAACCTTTCCTGAAGCCGCCGGTGCGGATTGCGAACTTGTTGCGTCTCCACTTTCTTTTCCTCCGCTTCCGCAGCCGGCTACTGTTGTCAGCAACAAAATTAAAGAAAGTAACATAACACCTAATCTTTTCATAAAATTCCTCCTGTTATTTAATTATTGATATACCAATTAATATAACAGCAAAAAAAATCGATGTCAGTTGAATATATTTGTTTTTAGTGTAAGATTACTATAAAAAGTTGAAAAGCAAGAGTTTTTTTTGTATAGTATAATTATAATTTTTTAATTACAAGTAAAAAATCTGGTTAAATTTTTCTCAAATATTTTATTAGGGTTGGTAAACATTATGTTAAGAATATTGCAGTCATTACATAATTCTAGCTTCAAAGCCAAGCTTTTATTTTCCTACATTATATTAATAACCATTCCCTTGACTATCAGCAGTATACTGGTATATAAGCAGTTTACCATTTATTTGAGCGAGAACACTTCAACTATGATTTCCCAGCGATTAAACCAGGAAACCAACAATATAAATCAAGCCTTAACCTCCATTGAGAATATCGGCTTTCAGCTGTCTGCAGATACATTCTTGACCGCTTATCTGAATGAAAAGCATCAGCCTTTTAATAATGACTCTTATATTACTATGACCAATAAGATCTCACCCATGTTCAAGTGGTTTAAAAATACAAATCACAATATAAGTAAAATAAATATCATTACATTAAATGAAAGTATTTCTGAAATTGATACCTTTGTCCATTCATCAAGGTTTGAATATGAGGCCTGGTTTATGCAGGTTAAAAAGAATACAAGTCTGGGCTTGCCTTACTGGGAAAAATATCATGAGCAGCGTGCGTATAGAAAGGTAGATACCCTTAACCCTGCTACGTCGCCTGTTTTTTCTCTGTTCTGTATTATCAATCCTGTTTATAAGACATCTTCATCCTATCTGGAGTTGGAGGTAAATCCCAAACTGCTTTTTAGTTCACTTAATGTTTCACCAGTAGGAAAAAGCGGTTATCTGGCCGTTATAGACAGTGCAGGAAATATTATATCCGGAAAAAACACGCCATTACTTAAATCACTGATAAACAATAACGATTTCAATGGATTGCTCCAGGCCTCAAAGGGTGAATATAAATATACTTATGAAGGAAGCGACTATTTTATAAAATCTCAGGAAATTAGCAGACTGGGTGTTCATATTATAAGCATTGTTTCCACTGCAGAAATTGAAGAATTATTTGATTCATCAAAACGAAACTATGTTGTCACAATTTCAGTAACATTTATCCTGCTTTTAGTGCTTGCATACTACCTTGGTTATTTTATGACAAAGAAAATAAAAAAATTATCAAATGCCTTTGTCACATTCCAGAAAGGAGACTTTAATACTAGAATCGAAGTTTCCGGAGACGATGAGCTGGACAAATTGAGCTTTGATTTCAATATTATGGCCTCCAATATTCAAGAGCTTATCAACAAGGTATATAAGGCGGAGATAGCTCAAAAGAAATCAGAATTGTCTGCATTGCAATCCCAGATTAAACCTCATTTTATTTTCAATACATTGGAATCCTTGAAAATGACTGCCGAACTCCATGATGAAGAAGAAATCTCAGATGGCCTCACTGCCCTTGGCAATCTTATCAGACAAAACATACATACAGGAAATCATCTGATCAATGTAGAATGTGAATTGGAGAACCTGGCAGACTATATAAAGATTCAAAATCTGATACGCAACAATACAATAAAAGGCGAGTTTACCATTCAGGATGAAATACGCCAGGCTGCAATTTTAAATCTGGTATTGCAGCCTCTTGTGGAAAATTGTATTTTACATGGATTTCGAAGCAATCAGGAATTCCTTGAGATATCAATTTGCGGTAAACTGGTTGATGACAGTATAATTTTCACCATCCACGACAACGGCAAGGGTATTGAGGATCAGCAGCTGCAAAAATTGAACAGGAACCTTGAGAATAGTCTAAACGACAATTCAAATAATTCAACCGGAACAGGCATTGGTTTAATGAATGTAAACCGCAGGATAAAACTGTATTTTGGTAATGAATATGGTATAAGTATTGAAAGTAATTATAACGAAGGTACTGCCATAACTGTCAAAATTCCTTTTTCAATATAATAAATATAACTGACATCAAGTATAGGAGGTCTGTCAATATGTACAGCATTTTGATCGTAGAAGATGACAATACGATAAGAAAAGGCCTTGCAAAAATAATTAAGAAAATGGATCTACCCGTTGTAAATATCTATGAAGCTGAGAATGGCAAAGATGCCATCGTTTCTATTGCTCAGTATAATCCTCATATTATTATTTCAGACATTAAAATGCCGCAGCTGAACGGACTGGATTTTGTCGAGCATATGAAAAAAGCCGGTTCCACTGCCAAATATGTGATCTTAAGCGGCTACGGTGAATTCTCCTATGCTCAGAGAGCAATAAGCTGTAACGTTTCGGAGTATTTATTAAAGCCTGTTAAAAAAGCTAAACTTTATGATACCCTCTCAAGGCTGATAGAGCAGCTTAAACAAGAAGAACAGGAACAAATTCTAAAGCTGGATAATGCTAAAAAAATCAAACAATACCACAATGTTATTTTAAGAGAAATAATGGAGGGATACCACAACCCCGATGATATAAATTTTATTTTATCAAATGCCGATATCTCTTTTCCACAAAAGGGCTTTGCTGTTTTATGCATTCATTGCAGGGCTATTAATGACACAATTTTAGACTTTCTTCATATGCAGGCCGATCCTTTACACATATTTTATTGTTATATTACAAATTACAATAATATTATTTGTCTGCTAAACATGGCCCAAGAGGAATATTCTGGAGTTATACCGCTGATAAAGGAGCATATTTCCGCGTTTAAAATCGTATATTCAGGTATCAGCGAGTGGTCAGACTCGGCAGCCGGTTTGATTGACCTGGTTAAGCAGGCCAGGGATGCGTTGGATTACAGATTGTTGGACTATTCTTCCCCGATTTTTTTATACTCCGAATTAAAAAGGAATATAATTTTGCAGCCGGCCTTAAACACGTATTACGAAGAGTTCCTCAATTCTTTGTACAGCAAATATCCACAGGAGCTTTATATCAGTATCGACCATTTATTTGATTTTTTATTAAAATTAAAACCTGTTACACCTTCATTAATTAAGAATTCGCTGGAAAGCCTTATTCAATATCATTTACCTCCTGATAAGAAAAGGCTGCTCATAAATTCTATGAATATTGAACATCTCTACCAATCCTCCGAATCCCTTGCGGATTTCAGGATCAATGTAAAGCAGATGTTTAAAAACCTATGTAAATTTGAAAATGAATCCTCTGATAAGAAATATAACAATAAAATTGCTGCTGCAATAAAGTTTATTGAAGAAAATTATGTTAAAAATCTGAGTCTTGAGGAAGTAGCCGGTTATATCAATATGAACGCAAGCTATTTCAGTAATATATTTAAAAAAGATACCGGAATGTATTTTTCAGATTTTATCCAAAAAATAAGGGTTGAAAAATCAAAAAGCCTTTTGGTTCAGCCCAAATATAAAATCTATGAAATAGCTGAGAAAGTTGGCTTTACAGATGAAAAGTATTATTTTAAAATATTTAAAAAAATAACCGGAGTAACACCAACCCAGTATCGCAACGGATTGTTTGCAGATGAAGAACAGATCTTTGAAAAAGAAGTTCTGTAGATTTGATTAAATAAAGGCGTGTCGCAAAACTAACACAATTTAAATACATTTGGAAACATAATGGTGCTCCCGCACAAACTTCAAAAAATGGAAAGCTCACAAAGTACATGCCAGCAAAAATACTTGTGTTTCACCTACAATTTCAGGCATGTACTCTTAATAGAGCTTCTCATTTTTTGAAGTTGCACTCGCCAGCTATTATCAGTAATCCATTAATCAATCTTTATTCCGTTCCCGCCTTCAACGCTTCGTTCATCGGAATCCGAGCCACCTTTTTTCTGCACATCGCTTTGGCAAACTCATAGGTTGCCATCACGATGATAAAACCAAACAGCATGTATAAGGCACTCAGCTTGACGGGCAGTACGACCTGCAGGTTTTCCGTCAGAGAGCCGAAGAAGGTCCCTGCAGTCCCCAGCAGGGCGGGGATGCCAAGCAGATATCCCAAAACAACAATCGGGGTATTGCTGTCCAGCACAAGCCTCCCGATCTCCTTTTTCCGATATCCGAACACCTTCATTAACGAAATGCTGGTTCGGCTTTCGTCGACCACCAGGCCGGTTACAATATAGATGATAATCAAGCCAAGCAGGAAAGCGGCAGCAATCAGGCCGTAAATCATGGGACCCATCTGGTTAATCATCTTGCCGAGTCCCGCAACAATGGTATCAATGGATTTGGTGCTTTGGATCTCGCCCTGGGCGAAGGTCATCGCCTCGCTGCCCCAGATGCCGAGGTAAGCACCAGCGGGATATCCGAATTCATCGTTGAATCGGTCAAGGGGCAGGAACAGAAAATCGCCCGCATAGGTATCGGCCATTTTTTCAATAGTGAAAGTGTGTTTCTTTCCGTCTTCCGTATCGAAAACCGTCAAGCTGTCGCCGGTTTTCACATTCAGCTTCTGTGCAAGCGTTGACGTAATGGTGGTCTGTTCCGGCTGGAACGATTGTCCGGAGACATCCTTCAGCCGGATCATTTTGGTGCCCGGCAGAACTCCGGTAACATAAAAGCTTATGTCTTCATTGTCCGCGAGGCTCACATACGCCGCGTTGAACTGTTCGGTTCCCGCTGGAGGTGTTCCTGTTTTTACCGACGTGAAAACATATTCGTATTTAAAATCGTACAGCTCGCTGATTCCTTCCCTCAGCATATAGTCGACGGAGCTTTTCATGGTCAGTCCGTACAACATGAGCATGGTGGCCGCGATAATCCCGAAAATAAGGAAAAAGGTTCTGGACAGGCTGCGTACCTGTTCCCTGATTTTAAATTTCGTATTGAATCCAAGACGGTCAAGCCGCATGCTGCGTTCAATGAAATTAACCTTGCCTCTTGCTTCCCCGCCTTTCATAAGAACTGCCGGTGCCGTTTTCAGCGTTCTTCCGATCGTACACCAGGTAACACCACAGAGAACGGCAACCGGCAGTGCGACGGCGAAGAGAACCAGCCATGGATTCAGCAGCGTTTCGTAAATCGGCATGGGGAAAGCGGTCAGCATGAGGCGGAGCAAGCTGTTTACCTGCAGCAGCCCCAATGCGGAACCAATAGCGGAGCCGATGATGGATATCAAAAGAGGAAAGGTCAAATAGTGGAGGCGAAGCTGACGTCTCCGATAGCCCTGGGCGTATAATGTCCCGATGATAACCGATTCGCTTTTGATGGTGCGCCACATCAGCATCCCGAGCAAAACGCAGGCAAGCGTAAGCATGGCAAACGGCACGGCGGCGCTCATTGTGGATAATACATCAACCTCCATGGGAACATAGGATACGTTGACCTTTCTAACCGTACTCTGCCAGTTGCTTATCTGGATGCCCTGAGAACGCAGCGCATTCTTTACCGAGGCTTCCTGGGATTTGATATTTTCCCTGTCAAGAAAACGGATGGCGTAAACCCTGTTTCTGCCCGGCAGGGTTTCAAAATCCTCCCTGCCCGCCACGGCAATGCCGAAGGCGCTGGGGTCATTCATCATTTCTTCTTTAGATTTGATCACATAAATGAAATTGGGCAGAAGGGCATAGCCTGAAACGGTAAATTTCCTGCCTGCAACGGTAATTTTGTCACCGATTTGATATCCGTTTGTTTCCGCGAACGGGCGGTCAAGCATGATCTCCGAACTGCCCGGAAGTCTCCCCTCCTGAACCTAGGGGATGTTCACCTCGTCCATAGCGGAAAACACCCGCAGCGTTTGACCGGGTTTTACTTCGCAGTCCGCCAAGCTGCCGCCCTCCGTCTTTGCGGCAAATTGCCGGCCGAAAGCCGCCGTGTCGATGGCGGCATCTGTTGAAAATTCTGCATCGGACAATACGTTCTGCTCGGAAAATTTCTTATACATATTGTCCAGGTTTACAGACGTCATATTCATCGTAATAAACATCATGCTGCTGACCATGAGCAGCAGCATGGAACCGATATAGCGAGCCTTATGCTCCAGCATGGTCCGTATTACTTTTTTAAAAAGCACCATTACCACTCAATCCTTTCCGCCGCGGCCGTTTCATCATGCCGGACCGTTTCAGCGATTTCTCCGCCGCGCAGCTTGTATACCAGGTTCGCCATATCGCCGATTACGGTGTTATGGGTAATCATCAGAACAGTTGTGCCAAAGTCACGGTTTATCTTCTGCAAAAGAGAAAGCACGCCGTGGGATGTTTCATAATCCAGCGCGCCGGTAGGCTCATCGCATAAAAGCAGCTTCGGATTTTTCACAATGGCGCGGGCAATTGCAACGCGCTGCTGCTCTCCTCCGGACAGTTCCCTGGGAAAGCTCTTTTTTTTCGCTTCGAGGCCAACCGCGTTCAGTACTGTATCCATATCAAGCGGAGCTTTTGATATGTTGGAAACCACCTCGATGTTTTCTGTGACGGTCAGATTAGGAACCAGATTATAAAACTGAAAGATGAAACCGACCGAATTCCTGCGGTAATCCGTCAATCCGTCTTCGCTAAGAGAAGTGATCTCAAGACCATCCACATGGATGCTGCCGCTGTCCGCGCGGTCAACACCGCCGATGATGTTCATCAGCGTCGACTTCCCCGAACCGGAGGGACCGAGTATCACTCCTGTCTGCCCTTTTTCCAGAGTAAGGCTGATTCCCTTGAGCACCTCGTTTTTGCTTTTGCCCGCATGATAGCTTTTTTTCAGTTTTTCAACTGTAATAAACATTTTTTAATTCCTCCCCATTCCCTGCTTTAATAATGAAATCATGTTTTTTAACAAGTTCTCCATTTCACGGTAATGTTTTTTCGTAGGATTGTAATCAATGCTTTTAATCTTTTCCATGATCTCGGTATCAAATTTTTCGGTTACTCCCTGAAAAAACAGCAAAAGGGTTTTATCATCCAGATCATCGCGGACCGTACCCTTTCTTTTGCCATTGGCAATCAGCTTAAGCTCATATTCCTCACCGACTCGGGATAATTCGCGGGTTGCTTCCAGGGCCAAAGCACCGAATTTACCCGTGTATATATCCATTGAAAATGCAACAAGCAAGGGCTCTTGTTTCAACAATTCAAAACGTTCACGGCTTCCTGATAAAAAATAATCATATACGTCCATATCCTGAAGCGGAGTCTGCCTGTCGATTATTTTCATAAAATATTCCAGAGTCCATGTTACGGAATATATAAACAGCTCCTTCTTATCATCGAAATATTGATAGATGCTGCCTTTGGCGACTTCTGCATTTCGGGCGATCTCTTCTATCTTTGCATTTTCAAAGCCACGTGCCTGGAACTCCTCAATTGCTGCCCGTATAACTCTTTCTTTCTTGTCGTCGTCAAGACGGTTAAAGGTTCTTTTCGGCAATAATTCACCCTCCTGTATCAAATATAGTGACTTACAAGTCATATTATATGACTGACGGGTCATCGTGTCAATATCTTTTAGCGAGTTTATCTTTAATAAATTTTAAAAAAACACCGAATCCGCAAAACTGCGAATTCGGTGTTTTTTAGAGGGATTTAATACTTAATTCTTTGTAACGTTCCTGGTATTATATTTCAACCATTCTTTTTCTTCATTGTCAAGGTACGGAGAAAGCCGTTCATATACCTTGTCATGATAATCATTTAACCATTTGATCTCATGATCGGTTAACAGGGCCGGATTTATACCTTTTAAACTTACAGGGCAATAGGATATTGGTTCAAACCTTAAAAACTGTCCATACTCGTTATTTTCATCTTCAACGACCAGGACCATGTTTTCAGTCCTTACCCCATGCCTTCCTTCCCTGTATATTCCAGGTTCTATTGTTACGATCATTCCCATATCCAATTTTACTTTATTGGGAACCTGGCTGAAGCCGTGAGGACCTTCATGAACACTCAGGCAGTAACCTACTCCATGTCCGGTACCGCACTTGTAGTCCAATCCGATTTCCCACAAGGGTTTTCTTGCCAGAATGTCAAGATTGGAGCCTGTGGCTCCGTATAAAAACTTAGCTGAGGAAAGTGATATATTTGCTTTTAAAACCATCGTAAAATCAAAGATTTCTTCAGCAGTGACCTGGTCAAAAACCACTGTACGGGTAATATCGGTAGTACCGTTAAGATACTGCCCTCCCGAGTCCACAACCATCATACCTATATTTTCAAGCACATATCTGGTCTCCTCGGTTGCAGCATAATGCATCATTGCTCCATGGTCCCTGTAGCCGGCAATAGTCTTGAAACTGGGGCCAAGATTATTCCGCTGCTGTCTTCTGAAATGCTCAAGTTTTTCATCAACAGTTATTTCAGTAATAACTTCCTTCTCTATATTGTTCTCAATCCACATAAGAAATTTAACCATGGCAATTCCGTCGCTGATCTGACATTGTCTGATATTTGCCAATTCGGTTTCATTTTTTACAGCTTTGAGCACTGTTGTAATTTCATCTATTTCTATCTTTTTGCATTCCGGATTTATGGAATCGTATATCCAGCGGTTTGTTCTTTTGGGATCATATGCAACCGCCTGCTCCTTGTCAAGTTGGGCAATTTTATCTTTGATATCCTCATATTCCATGATCTCAATATTATTTTCATTCAGTACCCTAGTTACATTAGAAGGCACCTTGTTCTTATTGATAAACAGAACAGCTCCGGTCATTGAAATCAAAGCGTAGCAAATAGTGACAGATACATATGGAACATCATCGCCTCTGATATTGAAAAGCCAAGCAATATCATCAAGACTGCTTAATACATAATATCCTGCGCCGGCTTTTTTCATTACTTCACGCACTTTATCGATCTTTTCCCTTGCAGACAGACCGGTAAAACAGATTTCATGTGTAAAGATTTTTGCAGAAGGAATTTCCGGCCGGTCCTTCCAGATTTCATCAATTAAATCATGCCGGGAATTAATTGTTATCCCTTTTTTTGAAAACGCTTCTTCCATTTCCTTGTATGTAAGCTGTGATATCATTTTTCCCGAAAAACCCACGCATCCGCCCTTTTCAAGAACACTTCCGAGCCATTCGGTATAAGTGGGTACACCTGTATTTCCCATTTTAAACAGCTTGATTTCCGAACCTTCCAACTGTTTTTCAGCCTGTATAAAATACCTTCCGTCTGTCCAAAGCCCGCTTTCATTCCTCGTTGCAACAAAAGTACCGGCTGAACCTGTAAAGCCGGATATCCAGCTTCTCGCCTTCCAGTGGTCGGCCACATATTCACTCATATGCGGATCGGGACTTGGAATAATATAGGCATCCAAACCATAGCGATCCATATGTTTTCGCAATTCGGATATTTTTTCGTTTGCGCCCATGGTACACATCCTTTCAGGTTATAATAGTTATTGCTTCAATATTTTAAATTTTTTCGAATTCCCAGGCTTTCTTATTACAAGCAGCTATTGCTTCAGCCAAAGCACTTTTTATTTTATCGGCGTTAAATACCACTGAGGTGTCAAGCAGCTCCATATTCCAGTCAGGTTCATGTGCGAAAAAATCCTGATTTTCCTGCTCTTTGAGACACATTTTAGCTGAACCAAGTATTGATTGTGCTGAAATCTCATACGCAAGATTTACTGGAAGTCCTATTTTTATTACTGAAGACGCCATGGCCTCCAGAAGCATGAAAACATAAGCCGGACTGCTGGCTGTCAGAGAGATAACCGTACTGAGAAGACTTTCATCCATAACTTCAACCTTGCCGAATCTTTCAAAAAGTGTTTTAACATATTTTATATCCGCAGCTTCCATTCCGGCATTATATGTAATTATTGTCATGCCTTCACCCACCAGCAGGGGTAAATTTGGCATGGCACGAAATATCCTGCTCCTGTTCCCCAAAATATCCTCAAAAACCTTAACAGGTATTCCTGCGGCAATAGTTATCAGCAGTTTTTCTCCAAAGACAGACTTAATCTCTTCTGTAACACTTTTTACGCTTTGCGGCTTAACGGCCACAACAATAACATCGGATTTCTCTGCCAGCTCAGTATTATTTGCACATATGCTTATACCGGTCTCGGCCTGAAGCTGCAGCAATTTTTCACTGTGATTGTTATTTACCGCGTATATATTTGATGCGTTTACAAAACCTGATTTAACAAGTGCCTTGATCATAGCTGATCCAATGTTGCCAGCTCCTATAAAACCAATTTTTCTTTCCATCTGCTCCTCCGGAATACTCATGCAACCGATACCGAACTCTAAATACTGCACAGTATTAAATTTAACATTACTAAATACAATTTTAGCATACGTAATATTATAGTCAATATTATCTTTTCAAGCTTTACATAAAAAAATATATCATTTTAGAACCTATCAGTCATAAATAGATATTTCCCGGTATTTTTTTATTCCGGCAAGTATTCATTTATATTAAAATTTGATATAATATATGTTAATATGCATTCAGCATAAAAACGGAGGATAATCATGTTTTCTGAAATCGGTTCAAAAATTAACAAACTGCGTCTGGATAAAAAACTCACTTTAAAGGAGTTAAGCCAGCTTACCAATCTATCTGTGGGGTTTCTGTCCCAGTTGGAAAGAGGTCTGACCACAGTGGCAATTGATTCACTTGACAATATTTCAAAGGCCCTGGGTGTAGATATTAATTATTTTTTTACTCTTGCAAAGGAACAGAATAAATTTATTCAGAAAAGCTATGAACGTGAAATAATTTTTATGGATAAGGATAATTTTATTCAATTTCATCTTTCAAACAGCCTTGGCGATAAGCAAATGTTCCCCCGCCTGGTTGAGGTTTTTCCCAAGAGAGATAATGAGACAGTGCTCACATACACTCATGAAGGTGAAGAATTCATTTATATTCTCGAAGGCATATTGACTTATTATTACGATGGCGAAAAAACTGAATTATATCCCGGTGATTCAGCTCATATCCGTTCTACTTCGTCCCACAACTGGGAAAATAATACCAATAAAACAGTCAGGCTGCTGATGGTAAGCACTCCTAACCGTTTCCACGAAAATCAGCAGGACGCTCCGGCTCAGGAATAGTGCAGCTCTATGTTAAACAGGGGCGTATGCTGCTGTGCTCCGTAGACATCAGTCTCACCAAGCTCACCCGAGCATATTGGTCTTTCTATTGTTGCCTTAATGGCTTTGGCCGGTTTGAATTCTACAACATTTATTACCTTATCCTCAGTTATCCCGTATAGCTCTGCGATCAATTTCTTATTTATCACCTTGGCTGCACAAACCTTCTCAAAAACATCCCATTCCTTAAAAATAATATCAAAGGTCAATTCATAGGGACCCGAGTTTTTACTTCTGATTACGTAGGCCACATCAATAAGTTTCATATTAACCTCCATGAGCCACATTTGTGGCCACAAAATAGTAATGAAATATCTTCACTCCTCTATCCGCTATAAGGCGAATAAAGGAGGTTAATTATTCAATAGACGGAATCACTTCCACAGGAAACAATGCGACAGGATCATTGACTTCTATCAGGTGATAAACACTGAAGGCATATACTTCTCCCGCCTTAAAATCAGACGGCGAGAACGGAAGTGCAAGGTTTCCCGCTGTTGATATTCTTCCCTCATAGCCGTAATGGAGCATTGTGGATCTTGTAAAACTGCATATGGTATTTGCGGTAGACTGATCTCCCGCTACAACATCCATCACTATCCCAAGCTCATGGGATTTAATATCCTTTACAGGCTCAAGGCCGCCCATAACTCCATTTTTTCCGTATATTTTAAAATCAAGGCGGTAATTCATTTTCAGGTCTTTAAAGTTATCGGCTACCCTTGCTCTGACACCCTCAATTATTTCATCGATTTTACTTATAAATATTGGATCTCTGACTCCTGCAACGGATACGGTTCTATACCCCACTTTTTTTACGCCCTCCAATTTGATGGTGTATTTTTCAGAAGGTACAAATCT
Source organism: Bacillota bacterium (assembly GCA_023392075.1). GTDB lineage: Bacteria > Bacillota > Clostridia > Acetivibrionales > DSM-1351 > Ruminiclostridium. Next base: position 34,748 of record JAEVZU010000213.1, read on the forward strand.
GCTGCCTGAAACTTTAACCGCCCTGTCCCCAAACTGTTCGAACTTTGTTTCAGACAGATCCAAAACTCCGCCGGGTCCGGGAAGTATATAGGGATTTGTTTTCTCATACAACGTATGGGCAGCAACTGAAAGGGTGGTACATTTTCTTATTGGGTTTAGCGCTTCTACTACGAAATTGTCCCCGTTCAGGTAACCCAGCATGCAATCACTCCCGCTTCCTGGTGTTGCTGCAATACATGCACATTCCAGAATCTTGCCCATGTGGATTGCCAGGCCTCTGTCATATCCCTTTTTAACGGCAAGTGCGGCAAAAACTGCAGGGTCGTAGGCTCTTCCAGCTACTATAACCTGCGCCTCCATGTCAAGCGCCTTGATAAAGGGTTCAACCCCCATCTGTCCCACTATTCTCTCGGTGCTTTGAAGCTCTTCCTCAGTGAGTTCGGGCGCAGGGTGAAGCGGTGAAACTCTACCGCTCTTAAGCATATTTAAAACATGCTCCTTTTCAATTTCGGCATTTATAACCGCCATTTTGAAACTTAAACCCTTCTCAAAGGCAATCTCTCTTACAATATTGATACACCAGTTAAGATGGGGGTCTCCTCCGCATCCTCCGGCCGTACCTATTATGACGGGTATACCTGCCTTTATGGCCGAGGAGATCATTATCTCCAGATCTCTTTTTACGGCACTTCTATCGGTAAATGAAACACCGGCACCCAGATAATACGGTCCGGGATCAGTAGAACCGGCATCTACCGCAATTACATCCGGCCTCCTTCTCATTCCCTCTTCAAACGATTCTACCGGAAAGCCATAACCAAGTATGGCCGTCGGTGACAGCACACGCAATCCTTCCATTGAATCATACCTCCTCATTTTAGCCTGTTCCTGAGAGCCAGAATTCTATGCATTTCATTGTATACGATCATAAATCCTTCATCCACACCCATTCCGGGTTTTGCAAGGATCTGATCCGGTTTAGCAGCCATAGCCAGGTGAACGCATACCTGCGCAGAACGGTCTGTTTCATTGCAGGTCCCCCCCTGATAGGCGCCGATCCCTTTTTCCTTGCAGTAAAGAACGGCCTCTACTATATTGTTAATGCCTCCAAGGTCTGGTGTTTTGATCTGGATCATATGTCCTGCCCTGTTGTCGGCAAAATATTTGATATCTTCCCAGGTATTGCACCATTCGTCGGCAACTATCTGCACGCTCATTTTTTCCGCGTCTATCATCGCAGTTATTTCCTTCAGAGCCAGCATCTGCTTTTCCCTGTCATCCATATCCATTGGTCCCTCAATCCTGAGCTTCAGAGGATATGCTGCTTTCTCAAGCTTTTTAAGGTATTCCAGTATTTTGTTGTTATCATTGTCAAAGGCAAGTCCGATTGTGCCATAGACGTCAATATGCAGAACAGGTTCATAACTGCTGTCGGGTTTTAATTCCTCAACCCTGTTCTTAAGCCATTCTACATATTTCAACAGCAATTCACCCTGTTTTCCAAGCTTTGACTCAACATTGTTAATCAAGCCGTGGGGAAGCACACAGGCGCCCTTTAATATCATTTTATCGACATTTTCATAACGGTTATCACCGGACTGTGTAAATATGGGGATTTCTCTGTCCGACACTTCAGTATTGTATTCGTCGGCTATAACTTCAGCCATGAGAAGTTTTCTGCTCTTTGCCACAGCATCCAGGATTGCCTGGGTTACTCCATAGCGCAAGGCCGTATGTATTTTTCTGCCGGTATTTGCATCAGTCAGATTGTCGATTTCTTCAGCCATTTTCCTGAAGTTGCTAATTTCCTTTCCCTTCAGCAAAGGTGCTATCTGCCTGTTGATTACAGGTATAAAATCTTCTGCCAGAAATAAAGGATCCCTTCCGCCGGCTCCCGAATATTGCACGGCAGCACATTCTCCATATGCAATCTGTCCGTCTTCAAGCAGAAGCATGACAGATATCGATTCTCCTGCCTGTCTTACGGCGGTAAATCCCTTAGTGAGCGGAGTTCCCTTATATGCGGCACCGTCCGGAACAGCACTGCTTTTAATTGCTTTCTGGTCATCAAAGAAGAACCCTGTTTTCCCCCCGGAACATATCACATCCTTAATCTTCATACAACTCATCCCTTTGTTTATAATTTTTTACAGCCAGACCCTCTATGGATAATGTACAATATATTTTTGAGTGGTTAATTTGCCCGTCGTGAGGCGTGTTATACATTGTCAATAGAGGGTATACAGGTTTAAGAACTTATCTGATTCAATTTATAATTGAGGTTTAAAAGCAAGCTGCTATTTGGGTCTGCCTACCAGACGGCCTTTACTGATGGCATAAATATCATCTATAACCATCTGGAAGCTTGCACTTCTTTTTTCGTAAGCCGCTCTTTCTTCCATCCTTTTTATATGGAAGCTCTTTATATCTTCATCAAAAGGCAGATTTCCAAAATCCAGGAATCTTACAGCGCCGTTATTATCCCTTGCAGGAAGGGCTCTGCCCAGATTGTATTTGCTTGGAGCAAAAGGAACATCTATAATACCGGCTTCAAAGGCCCGTATTATTCCTTTTGCAACATCTCCCATTCCCAGCTCCGATATTTTATCAACAATGCATCTGGTCTCTGCAAGAATGATGTTTATTTCAACCTCCAGTTCATGAGTCAGCGGCATCTTTTGGTCACGCAGCATGGTTACAAGCTGTTTTGTGGCTTTCAAGCCAGATGCGTTGGCTTCCTTGGTCGGTATTCCAAAGGCCTCGTGAACCGACTTGACAATAACTTTTGTAGCACCTGACAAAGCCGCTGCTGCCGAACCCCAGGATATAACTCCGAAGGCCTTGGCTTCATCCTGCGGGAAGCCTCCCATCCATTGATGCAGAACAGTTGTTACTGTAACATCCTTGTAGCCGTATTTTTCAAGATATTCTTCGGTCAGCATTCCCAGAGTGCGTATTGCTGCCACATCCTGGATCAGATTTCCGCATTGGCCGTACCCTACAGTAATATTTTTTACTCCCTGCTCCGCTGCCAGAATGCTTTCAACAATGGCAACCGCATGAGAAATGCACGGAGGCACCAGAGTTCCGGTCAGCGGTCCGAACGGCTCTCTGTTGATAGAAATTCCGGCTTCTTCATATTTGCCTATAAGCCTGTCAACATACTGCCAGTCATATATTGTTTTTTCAAGTGAATTGTTTTTTGCATATGGAATATTGTAGGATATTCCTCCGCCCTCGTATGAGGTAAAGCCTCCTGCCACGCTTATTTCTGTAAGAAGCCTTGCATCCGGAGTACCGTGCCTGACCTGTACAGGTATGTTCAAGGACTCATTGACTTTCCTGCAGGCATTCACACCGTGATTCACAGCCGGAAAGCCGTTCAGCATGGATCTTCCTGCTTTTATACTCTCTTTTATTCCGTTTTCCGCTTCCTCATATCTGTTATGTCTGGTATAACTGTCTATTGTGGTAGGAAGCAGATCAGCTCCGCCAAATTCCTGCAGATAGCTAAGCAGCTCAATGTGACCCTCAATCAAAGCCACACCTGCTCTTGGCTGTATCAGGGTTTCACCTTTAAGTTTTGCCTCGGACAGCTTCTTTGAAAAAATCTTTTCTGCAGGGATTGCTTTATGGTATTCAACCGTTTCATCGAAGTCAACATCTTTTCCGGTGGGCCACTGCTCAAGAACACTGCTTCGGATCTCCGTAAACAAACCTTCATCCATCTTCTTATTCCTCAGCTCCATGAAATCATCTCCAACTCCTTTTTCATTATTCTTACGGCAATCCCTGGGTATTTAACGCTCAGCAACCCCATTGCTGCCAATATGTACTTTTTATCAATGTAAAGGTCTGCTTTTTTGGGCTTTAATACACCGGGATTGGCCTGGTCAAACACGGCTTCCTTAAGCAGATCCTCAGGGTTGGAACAGTTGATTATGGGGCCGCCTGTTCCAATTATACGGCTTATCCTGCCCAGATCCTTTCCTGTTTGGACATACACAGAACCATTGGGTGTAAATTCCGTTTCAATACTTCCTGCATGACGTTGAGTTGCCATCCGCACTGCCATGGCCGCAAGCCCGTGATCCAGCAGACTGATTTTTTCATTGTCGGACGGAAGTATTCCGGGATTTACGTGCACCAGATCGGTAGAATTCAAAACTTCTTCACGGGTCAGACCCGATCTGACGGCAATATTTCCTATCCCCGCGGTATCCAGAAGAGTTACGGCGTTGTACCTGACTCCCAGATCTCCCTCTACAGTCCTTTTTTCAAAGGGCTCGGGGAGTCCCTTCAATATGACTCCGGCCATATTGGGACTTCCGTCATTTATTGAATACACGTCTGTGGTTGCTCCGCCAACATCAACCACCATTAAATCTCCAAGGCCCCTTTCATCTTCAAAACCCTCCGACAGGCAGCGGGCGGCATTGAGTACTGCAGACGGGGTGGGCATCAGTATACCTTCAATCAGATTCTGTACTTTCGTAAGTCCCTTTGCTCTTATGATCCTTTCCAGGAAAATCTCTCTGATCAGCAACCTGGTAGGTTCAATGTTTAATTTATTAAATTTTGGCATTACATTTTCACATAACCTGACATCCTTGTTTTTAAGAATATCCATTATTTCATCGGCGGCTGATTTGTTCCCAGCTACTACGACCGGAAAATCGAGTTTAATTTCCGAAATCACCCTGGCGTTGTGCAGTATGACCTTGCTGTTCCCGCCGTCGGTACCTCCCGACAAAAGCACGATATCAGGCTTCAGTTCATATATTTCTTCAGCTTCCCGGGCGCTCAGCTCATAGCAATAGGTTTTCAAAACCTTGGCACCGGCACTTAGGGCAGCCATTTTTGCAGCCTCTGCCGTAAGCTCTGGCACAAGGCCTACTGCAATCATTTTCAGACCTCCGGCGGCACTGCTGCAGGCAAATTTACCGGAATATTCCGTTATCCCGGTTTTCTTGCTCAACTCGGCTATAGCCTTTTCAAGTCCCTCATTCACATCAGTTTCTATTGTGGTAAATGATTTTGCAGTACCCAATATGCATTCATTTTTTATGTCAACTGCTGTAACCTTGGTAAATGTACTTCCAATATCTATCAACAATACGGCATCCAAGCTACTCAACTCCCAAATCCTTTTTAAGGTCTGCTATAGTTACCTCGGGCATTGTTCCGGGGGGATAAACCCTGTTGTATCCCATTGAGAGAAATCTGGCCTCTACTTCTTCAAATGGGGTCTTTCCCACTACCAGATTGCCTCCCGCATACAACGGTATGTTTTCAAGGCCGGCCTCATTGCATTTTTCTCTAAGTCCTCTGCAATCAATCTCACCATGACCGTACAGAGACGAAACAAGTATTACATCGGCTGCCGTTTCAATTGCAGCCTGTATGTATTCTTCCTGTGAAACCATTACGCCAAGATTTATCACGTTGAAACCTGCCTGTCGGAAAGCATGCTCAAGAATTTTGTTGCCTACAGAATGGACATCTGCACCAATAACACCCATTACCAATGTTTTTTTATTCATTTCTTTCTCCATTTCCGCATGGATATCTCCCGTGCCATAATTATTTTGGAGTTTTTATATTTTGAATTATTGAATAGTTTATAGACTTAATTTATTGAGATCATCAATATCAACGGCCCTTTCGGAGCCAACCAGCCCTACAAGAGCATATACCTTTGATATGAGATCATACTTGAATTCTTTGACTAATTGAAAGCTTTCTATTTCACCGGTATTTCTTACATGTATTCTCGGTCCGGTACAATGAAACTTTTCATTATCTCCGATTTTGATGTGATTTTCATCTGAATATCCGATTTCAAGGCCTTTATTTATGTATTCCCTGACAATGGTTTCAACTTTGTCGATATCAATATCAGGTTTTTCTGCAAATTCCAGCACAAATCCATGCCTGACATCACTGTGAACCTGATGATGGCTGAATCCGAAATTTTCGGAAAGTACTTTGCAGGTCAAATCCTCCGCAGTATGTGCCATTTTTCTATACTTTATGGATTTGAACACAATATCGTAAATATCTTTTGGCAGAGGTCCGAAAACATTTGGCCGGGTTACAATGACTTCCTCTCCTATACCTATAAGTACTTCCGCATTCATATCAAGAAAAGGATATAAAAGGTCAAAATGTTCTATAATGACCCTTTTATCCTGTTCAATTGCCCTTTTAACAGCATCGGCAAGAACACTTATCTGGCTGAAAGCCAGTTCGAATCTTGCGTCTATATGGTAGGTATGACTGCTGAAAAAAGCTCTGTCGGTATCCCTGAAAATCGGCAGAGGGCGAATATTCAAGCCCTCATCGTCATTTGTGAGCTCAAGTCCGGGGAACATGCCTCTTATAAGAAGTGATTTGCCGGCTCCGGCATCACCGATAAGACCTATGAGCTTATCGGTGGCACTTATATGTTTTTGAGAAATCAAGTGTCCAAGATTCAGTATTCTGTTCTTACCCCTTGGTGCGAAATAAACCGCATATAAAAGTTGCTCATGTGCCAGGGACATTGTGAAACATCTCCATTATCATTTATTTATCAAATTAGAAGGATTCATGTTCGGTTCTTTCAATAATTTCATTCTGCAATGCCGTATTTAAATTACAGAAATAATCACTGTAACCGGCAACCCTGACAATCAGATCCCTGTATTTCTTAGGATTTTTCTGTGCCTCCAGCAAGGTTTCCTTTTCTATCACATTAAACTGGATATGATGGCCGTCAAGCTTGAAATAAGACCTGATCAGTCCGGTCAGAGCATTGATTCCTTCACCATTTTGCAGCAGCTGAGGCGTAAACTTCATGTTTAAAAGTGTTCCGCCCGTTCTCAGGTGATCCATTTTTGCAGCAGATTTTATCACAGCTGTGGGTCCTCCGTGTTCCGACCCCTGCACCGGCGATATTCCTTCAGAAAGCGGCAAACCTGCATTCCTGCCATCCGCTGAAGCGCCTATGACTGAACCGAAGTATACATGACAGGTGGTGGGAAGCATGTCAATCCTGTAAAGGCCGCCTTTCATGTTCTTTCTTCCGTTTACTTCATTATAATAAGCATCAAATGTTTCCTTCATGATCTCATCTGCAAAATCATCATCATTCCCATATCTTGGAGTTTTATTTACAAGGAGCTGCTGAATATCCCTGCAGCCTTTGAAATCGTTATTCAGAGCAAACATCAGCTTTTCCATGGTAAGGTTTTTCTTTTCAAAAACATGATACTTTATTGCCGAAAGACTGTCTGTAATACTGCCTATACCCACACCCTGAACATAGGTAGTGTTGTACCTTGCTCCACCGGAGTTATAATCCCTTCCGTTTTTAATACAGTCGCTTATGATAATGGACAGAAACGGTGAAGGCATATTTAATGCATATATCTTCTCAATTACATTGTTACCCTTGATTTTTATGTCCATAAAATGGTGTATCTGCTTCTTAAATGCAGCAAACAGTTCATCGTAAGACTTAAAATCGACTGCATTGCCGGTTTCAAGACCTATTTTCTTGTTTGTCCCGGGGTCGGTTCCATTATGCAGTGTAATTTCCAGTATCTTTGGAATGTTGAAATAACCTGTCAGGATATAGCTTTCCTTCCCGAAGGCACCAGTTTCCACACACCCGCTGGTGCCGCCGCACCTAGCATCCTCAATGCTTTTGCCCTGTCTCAGCAGCTCCTCGACAACAGCATCGGCATTAAACACAGAGGGCTGTCCCCAACCTTTTCTGATTATCTCACATGCCTGCTTCAAAAATCTGTCAGGAGTCTTTTTGCTTAACTGGATATTTGAACTTGGCTGTAAAAGTCTCATTTCATCGATAACTTCCAGCAGCAGGTAGGATACATCATTGACTCCGTCAGCTCCGTCCGGTTTTAAACCGCCGACATTTATGTTTGCAAAATCCGTGTAGGTTCCGCTCTCTTTAAGGGTTACACCAACCTTGGGAGGCGCGGGCTGATTGTTGAATTTGACCCAGAAGCATTGCAGCAGCTCCCTGGCTTCTTCCCGGGTAATAGTTCCGGCATCAATTTCAGTTTTGTAGAAAGGATACAGATGCTGGTCCAAACGTCCCGGATTAAAGGAATCCCATGTATTCAACTCAGTTATGACTCCAATATGGATAAACCAGTATGTCTGAAGAGCTTCCCGGAAATTTTTTGGAGCATGGGCAGGAACCCTGGAAGTCACTTCAGCTATTTTCAGCAATTCCTTTTTTCTCTGAGGATCTGCTTCCTGCGCAGCCAGTAAACCTGCTTTTTCAGAGTAGCGTTGGGCCAAACTTATAATGGCGTCAGCACAAATGAGCATTGCTTCCAGTTCCTGTTGTTTCTCATATGCGTTGGCATCATTAAAGAAGTCTAGATTTTTAAGGCTTTCTTGGATATCGGCTTTAAAATCCAGAAATCCCTTCAGGTATATTTTATCGTCCGCCACCGTATGTCCCGGAGCACGCTGTTCCATGAATTCTGTAAATATCCCGGCTTCATAGGTATCTTTCCATTCCTGTGACATGCTGTTAAAAATTATCTCCCTGATGGATTTACCTTTCCAGAAGGGTATAATTTCATCGCGATAGAAATTTTTCAACTCATCGCTCACTTTGAAAGATATTTTTTCCCGGTTGTTTATAATATCAAGATCCTCTTCACTGTGGCAACACAATTCCGGATAGGTAGGTGTTGCAAGCGGAGCAGGACCCCTTTCACCGACTATCAGCTCGCCGTCCGGTATGGCTATCGTCTTGTTTTCCATGATATGCTTGAAAACAAGTGCACGTAATACGGGCTGTGATACTTTCCCGGAATGTTTGCCATATACTTCTGTAACCAGTCTGGCTCTTTCTCCGGTAATGTAAGGGTTTCCTTCAACACTTTCCTTTCTCAATTTCTGGATCCTTTTATTCAAGTCTTCAACCTCCAATTTTTACACAAAATCCATTATTCTTAAAAACGCCGGCTATTTTCTGCATTTCCTTTGTATCTGGTGCTGCTAATCCGTTAAGTTTATAGTCAAGGCCCAGTTTATCATACTTATATATCCCAATATCATGATAAGGAAGGAGTTCAACATCTCTAACCGAAGTAGCTTTTAAAAACAGCATGCTCTTTTCAATATTCTCTTCATCATCATTAACACCGGGTATAACAGGTATTCTTACACAAATATTGCCGTGAACCTCTGAAAGCTGCTCCAGATTCTGCAATATCATTTTGTTGGAGACTCCGGTAAACTTGATATGCTTTTCTTCATCAATTAATTTAAGATCAAACAGGAACAGGTCGGTGTACATACTGATGCTGTTCATTCTGTCCCAGGCCGTATAGCCGGAGGTTTCAATGGCGGTATGAATGCCTTTCCTTTTACAGAGTTTCATAAGCTCATACAGAAATTCATACTGCATGAACGGCTCTCCTCCGGTAAAGGTCACACCTCCGCCCGACTCATCGTAAAATATCAAATCTTTTTCAATTACTTCCATAACCGCTGAAACAGTCATTTTTCTGCCAATGGATTCCAGTGCATTATCCGGACAAACCTCTATACAATCGCAGCATCCGGTACATATATCCTGTTGCCGCACAAGGACCTTGCCTTCCATGGTAACAGCCTTATTTACGCATGTTTCCATACATCTGCCGCAGTGTAAACACTTGTCTTCATGATAAACAATGACTCCTGAAGGCTCCTGGCCTTCAGGATTATGACACCACCAGCAGTTCAACGGGCATCCTTTCAGAAAAACAGCTGTACGGATGCCTGGACCGTCATGTATGGAATACTTTTGAATTTTAAAAACAATACCGGTCTCCATTTATAATTTCTCAGTCACTGACTTGGCCTGCATGAACAATGTAAGATAATCCGTCCCTCCGCCTTTTGAGTCGGTACCTGACATGTTAAAGCCTCCGAAGGGCTGTACGCCCACAAGTGCGCCGGTACACTTCCTGTTTAAATAAAGATTTCCAACATGGAATTCACGTCTTGCCTTTTCAAGTTTGCTTCTGTTTCTACTGTATACTGCACCCGTCAAACCATATTCCGTTCCGTTTGCAATATTTAAAGCGTCCTCATAATCCTCAGCTTTAATAACGGCCAGAACAGGTCCGAATATCTCCTCCTGCGCTATGGTATCGTCAGGTTTTATATCAATGATAATTGTGGGCTCTATGTAATATCCTTTTTCAGGTAAGGCATTTCCGCCAAGTATCAGCTTGCCCTCCTTCTTACCTTTTTCTATATAGGATAAGATATTTTTGTATGCCTTTTCATCTATTACCGGCCCCATATTGATTCCTGGAGTTCTTGCCGGCCCGACTGTCAGGGCTGCCGCTTTTTGCCTGACAAGTTCAACTACTTTATCATACGCATCTGCCACTATAATTGCTCTTGAGCATGCCGAACACTTCTGCCCCTGGAAACCGAAGGCTGCAGCGACTATTCCTGCTGCGGCCTCATCAAGGTTGGCTTCGGAGTCAACAACAATCGCGTCCTTGCCGCCCATTTCAAGGGCAACTCTCTTTATCCATTTCTGTCCGGGTGTATGCTCGGCCGCCATACTGTTTATCCTTAAACCGACTTCTTTTGAGCCTGTAAAATTAATGAACCTTACCTGGGAATGTTTAACGAGATAATCTCCTATCAAACCGCCTGAACCCGGGAGATAGTTAAGAACTCCGGCGGGCAGTCCCGCTTCTTCCCAAACTTCCATATACTTGGCTGCAATTATTGCAGTAGTGCTGGCAGGTTTCATAATAACCGAATTTCCTGAAACAATAGCTGCGGCAGTCATACCTGTTAAAATAGCAAGAGGGAAATTCCACGGTGAAATAACAACACCCACACCCAGAGGAATATATGTACATTCGTTGATTTCCCCCACTGTTGAATACACGTCCATACCCTTATCCAACAGCAGCATTTGTCTGCCATAGTACTCTAAAAAATCAATTGCTTCTGCGGTATCTGCATCAGCCTCGGCAAAATTCTTACCTGATTCCTCTACAAGCCAGGCTGAAAATTCCAGCTTACGTCTTCTTATAATTGCAGCTGCTTTGAAAAGATAACCGGCGCGTTCTCTGGCACTGACGTTTTTCCAGCTTTCAAAGGCCTTCAGTGCCGACTGAACTGCTTTTTCAGCCTGTTCAATACTTGCACTGGCGGTTGTTCCAATTACTTCTTCGTAATTTGACGGATTTAAAGACTTGATTACCGATTCGGAGTTGACTTTTTCGCCTCCTATAACAAGCGGATAATGTGTTCCCTTCCTGCTGTCAACCAGCTTTAACGCCTTCTGCATTGCAGCTGCATTCTCCGGTTTTGAAAAATCAATATACGTTTCGTTTTTGTACTCTGGTAACATAATTTCACCTCTATGAATTTATAATTTGTTTGAACTTAAATTAAATCAGAGAATAACTCACATGCACCACCTGTCCTAATGCTCTATTCAACTTAACTGCCAGGTGCCTTTAAATTACAGTCCGAATTTAAGTAAGTAGTGTTAAATTTACTATTACTAAAATTGATTTTAGCATAACAAGATAACAAGTCAATACATTACAAAAATGTTCCACTAATTCTACGTTTTTTACACTGTTGTTTTGGATGAAACTTGATAATATAGAAGCATACAATGCCAAGGAGGTATTTATTTAATGGTTGAAACAATTCTTGAGTATCTTCAAAAGAAGGGATATCCTGCCCGCATATTATCAGTAAAGCATTTGAAAGAGTTGCATGAAGAAATAGAAAAACTCAATGAAGCCGGATATCTGGACCCAGGCATGTATAAATTATTTAATGATTTTCACAATTTCAATTTACCTGAATCTCCAAATCCTGCAAGATCAATTTTTATAGTTGCTTCCTCCAGCCCCGTGGTAAAAATTATTTTCAACTATAACGGAGCAAAATTCCCGGCATTAATACCGCCCACATACACAGAATACTTTAAAAAACCGGAAGAAATTAAGCAGTGCTTAAATGAAATACTTGAAAGCTACGGATATTATGCCGTCAGGGTTACAAGACTGCCGGAAAAGCTCATTGCTGTCCGAAGCGGCCTGGCAGAATACGGTGCAAACAACATCACATATATCCCGGAATTCGGGAGCTTTTTTCTTTTGTCCGCTTTTTATTCCAATCTGCCCTGTACCGATGCAGATGAAAACTGGAATGAGCTCCGGGTTATGGATATATGTAATAGCTGTCATACTTGTATAACCAAATGTCCGACAGCTGCCATTACTGAAGAACGGTTTCTTGTTAAAGCCGAACGCTGTCTGACCTATCACAATGAATTTAAAGGTACACCGGATTTTCCTGGTTGGATTGCACCTGAATCTCATAATTGTCTGGTGGGCTGCCTCAGATGCCAGCTGCCATGTCCTTTGAACAGAGGTCAGCTGGAAAATATTGAAGAGCTTGCAGAAATAGACGAAAACGAGACTTCATTAATACTTGAAAACAGGAATTTTGAGGAACTTCCTCCATCTCTGGCAGCAAAACTTGAGGATTTGAATATATCCATGTATTATCATCATCTCTCGAGTAACCTGAAAGCTCTTATATATCAAAAATACAGCTGAGCAAAACGCTCAGCTGTTTCTATATACTTACTATAATTTCATACACCATAATCCTATACCAGTGTTCTGTATTTATTTCTGCCTGTTTCATAAAGATTATTCCGGCAGCTGTCTATAACAACCACTGCCGGGAACTCTGCTACAGTAAGTTTTCTCAATGCCTCCGGTCCCAGCTCGGGGAATGCTATTATTTCTTCGCTTTTTATGGTTTTCGAAATAAGTGCGGCCGCCCCGCCTATGGCGCCGAAGTAAACAGCCCCGTACCTTACCATTGCCTCTACCACTTCCCTGCTTCTCAGCCCCTTTCCTATCATCCCTGAAAGACCCAGCTCTATAAGCCTCGGAGCATATGCATCCATGCGGCCGCTGGTAGTGGGGCCTGCCGGGCCCATCACCTGTCCGGGGCGGGCAGGACAGGGGCCAACGTAATATATGATCTGATTTCTTACGTCAAAAGGCAAATCAATACCTTCCTGCAGCATTTTTATCAGGCACTTGTGCGCTGCATCTCTGGCAGTGTAAATTGTGCCGCTTATCTTTACCATATCTCCCGCTTTTAAATTTGCAACTGCTTCCTTTGTTAATGGAGTTTCAATACTGTAATTCATAAAAAATCCTCCGAATCTGATAATGTGTTGTAATTTTATTAAATCCTGGCTTCCATATGCCTTGTTGCGTGACAGCTCAGATTTACCGCAACTGGCAATCCGGCTATGTGTGTGGCAAAAACCTCTATATTTACTGCAAGCGCGGTAGTACTTCCACCCAGCCCTGCAGGACCTATTCCCGATTTGTTTATCTTTTCCAGCATTTCTTCCTCCAGCTTTCTGATATGTTCAGTTCCGCTTCTTAAATCTATTGGTCTGAGAAGAGCTTTTTTAGCGAGAATGGATGCTTTTTCCATAGTACCCCCCATACCTACACCTACGATAACGGGCGGACAGGGATTGGGGCCGGCACTGTCCACGGTATCAAGTATAAATTTCTTAACTCCTTCAATGCCGTCAGAGGGTTTAAGCATTTTAAGGGCACTCATATTTTCGCTTCCGAACCCCTTTGGCGCTACTGTCAATTTTAAATTATCCCCCTCTACAATATTGTAATGGATAATTGCAGGCGTATTGTCTCCGGTGTTTACTCTGGTAAGCGGATCTCCAACCACTGATTTTCTGAGAAAACCGTTTTTATAGCCCTGCCTGACGCCTTCGTTGATGGCCCCTGCCAAGCTGCCTCCGGCTATGTATACTTCCTGCCCTATATCCACAAATACCACTGCCATACCTGTATCCTGACATATTGCCATCCTTTCGTTTTTTGCTATCCGGGCATTTTCCACCAGCTGCTCCAGTATGCTTTTACCCAATTCCGACCTTTCGTCTTCAACGGCATTTTTTAATGCACCTTCTATGTCGGAGTTGAGATAGTAATTTGAATCTATACACAGTTTCTCGACAACCTCTGTAATTTCTTCTGTTTTTATAGTCTTCATTATAACCTCCATTAAAAACATAATTTTACTAATACTTAAATATTATTATATATTACTAAAATTATCAAGGAATTCGAGAGACTCCTCAGTGTCTTTTTACATAAAAAATCCACTACACACTTATTGGAGTGTTAGTAGTGGATTTTAAACTTTATATTATTTATTTCAGGTTGCCGGTTCCGGCCATAAATTTATTAAACGTTGGACGTTCTCTTTATATCTTTAATAAAGGACAGTTTTGTTTCTGAAATTAAAACCGCAACAAATATGAAAATGAAACCTGTTATAAGTCTTAAGGTCAACTCTTCACCGGTAAATACAACCGAGAAGAGAACTCCGAAAACCGACTCAAGACTCAGAATTATTGCTGCTGCCGAAGGGTGGGTCCACTTCTGGCCTATATTCTGAAACAGCAATGCCACTGCAGTGGCAAATATTGCCAGATAAAGCAGCCCAATAATATTATTCGTTTCCCATGAGACTGGAAATTTTTCAAAAGTCAGTCCCATACACCAGGAGAACAGGGCTGCAAAGCTAAATTGCAATATGGTCAGGATTATGGGGTCCTTTCCCTTTCCAAGCTTTGCAACTGCCACCAGATGTCCTGCGTACAGTAAGCCTCCCAGCAGGGTAAATGCATCTCCATAACCGATGGTAAAATCGCCCTTCAGAGACACCAGTCCGATACCCGAAATACAGACAAATGCAGCAATGAAATTAAATATATCTGGTTTTGACCTGTCCACTATCCAGAATAAAAAAGGCACAATTACACAATAAATCGCCGTCAGAAATGCATTCTTGCCCGGAGTGGTTTCAGTAATTCCAATAGTTTGCGTGCTGTAGCCCAAAAACAGAAAAAGACCTATTACACCGCCTTTCCAAACATAGTCCATATTTATTTGTCTTAATTTTTTCCAGAATATTATGCTTAACAGGATGCTTGCTATTGTAAATCTGAAGGCAAGCAGTATGTATGGAGGAAAAACATCAACAGTATCTTTCATAATAAAAAAGGAACTTCCCCATATAAAAGCGGCCATAAACAGTGCCAGTTTGGGAAGCACTTTTTTAGAATATAATCCTTTAATTTTCGATCAATCCTTTCATAATTTATAAAATGTATTGGTACAGTTTTTTATTTTATCACTAAATGTAAGTCTTGAGAACTATTTACCCTCATTACCCTCAACTTTTCTACAAATCTGCAAGTTCATAATAATCATAAACAGACTCTTCTTTAAATCCGCAGGATTTATAAAGATTAAGCGCACTTTCATTAGTCAAAACAACTTCAAGTTAATAAGTACTCTTAAAGCCTCAGATATAATATTACAACACAATATAAAAAGTGTATACCGTTTTGTCAGGTATACACTCAAGTAAATTGCCAAATTATTTTCTAAAATTGACAATGTACAATACGTTTTTGAGTGGTTAATTTGCCTTGCCGCAAGCCAAATTATCTCCCTCAAAAATCACCGGCGTGAGGCGTGTTATACATTGTCAATAGAGGGTATAAAAGTTTTTAACCAAACTACATTTGCATCATGAATAATGACGGGTCTATCATACCGAATATCATAGCTATATGTGCTACAACAAGGAATATACCGACAAAGGTTGCATGCAGCTTCAGTTTTGCCAATTCTGTTCTTTTCCTTCCGATTATGCCCATATCCAGCAAGGCCATCCCAAGAAGAGGCACTATCCCCGAAAGATAGAAACCAACGGCAACAACATCTGCAAAGCCTCTCCACTCACCGCTCATGGTTAATGGTATGACGGCATTAATGAACAAATAAATAAATACTCCTGTAAAATATAGTCCTACAATTATACTTGCAACCTTGTTAAGCTTTCTTAAACCACCTGTTAAATTTCTTGTAAACAGTATTGCCAGTTCGGTTACGGCTATAGTCTCTGCCAGTATAACCGGAACAGCCATGAACAAAATCAGATTCCAGGGCTGATTGGTAGCTAACAGCTCCATGTAATGCGTCATCATGTTTTCCATAAGCTTATCTCCTTATTTTGCGTTTTCGCAGAATTTTTCAGACATTACTTATTTATAATACTAAAAAGTTATGAAGATTTTATGGAGAATTTCCATGACGACAAAGTATTTTTTAAATTTATCGGAACTTTGCTTTTTACAGCATTGGTTTTATTATTTATAATATTCCGGGGCACCCTGAAGCCAAGCCGGGACAGCAGCTCATTTGTCAAAGTCCCGGATTCGGCAGCAACACTTTCCGCACTGATATATTCATTCCCGTCCCGGCCTATAAGTGTTGCGATATCACCCTGTTTTGTTCCGGGTATATCCGTTATATCTACCATAAGCTGATCCATGCATATCCTTCCGATAATCCCTGCTTTTCTTCCGTTAATAATAACCTGCCCTTTCCCGCAGGAAAGATTCCTTGGTATACCGTCGGCATAGCCAACGGATATAACTGCAATCCTGGTTTTTTTACCGGCAGTGAACTGACGCCCGTACCCTACCGGTTCATTTTCACCTATATCTTTTGTCAAAATAACTCTTGCCTTCATTGACAGTACCGGCTGTAGCGAAACAGGCACCCTGATTGCATGCTCCAGACTGCTGAGTACACCGTACATTGCTATACCGATTCTGGCATAGTCGCATTTGAGATACGGGTAATTCAGTACGCCATAACTGCTTTGAAGGTGTACCTTTCCAGGATTAAGGCCGGCTGCCTTCAGTTTGTCCAGTGTTTTATAAAAGCGTTCTATCTGAAAATTTGTAAATTCCACATCCTCCGGTGCAAGGCTGTCCGAAGCACTCAAATGTGAAAATGTGCCCTTAATAAGAAGATTCCTGCATTTGAAAATGCCGGTCAGATTTTCTATATTATCAAAGCGCTCACCCAGTCTGTGCATTCCAGTATCTATTTTTACGTGAACCTTTATTTTTTTGTTCTGAGAATTTAACATCCTTGCATAAGTGAGATCAACTACAGTTTGGGACAAATCATATTGTTTAAGCGTTGAAACTTCATCTGGAAAAGTATATCCTAAAATCAGAATTTCTCCCCTGATACCATTTTTTCTAAGCCGTATCCCTTCATCAACAGTTGCAACCGCAAAGGCATTCACTCCCATATTGTTCAGTTCTCCGGATATCTGAACGTCACCGTGACCGTAGGCATTTGCTTTAACAACAGCCATGATGCCACAGTTTTCAGGCAATATCCTTCTGAACTGGCTGATATTATTTTCAAGGCTTTCCAGGTCGATTTCAGCCCATGCCCTGTCCGCCTTCCGGCCTTTATCCCTCTTTTCAAAAAAGCTTATAAGGATAACCGAGCACAAAATTGACGCTGCCAGCACAGCGATAAAATGAATCATACTATTGTCAATAAGTAATGAGGTCAGGTTAACTGCTTTGGCAAAGCCCCTCACAACTATAATACACAAGGGATGTACTATATATATAAGCATAGATAATGTTCTTAACTGTTTTTTGGCTTTGCCCTTACAGTTCAGCAGCAGGTGAAACAGGAAGAACATAACAGGCAGGAGCATAATATACATACTGTCATGGCGCTGTATTCCCTGCCGGTTCAGGAAACTTCCCTCTGCAAGCAGGAGTACTGCCGTTATTGACAGCCCCGTGACGCATGTTTTATTTGCATACTGCTTATCTGCAGCGGCTATAACTCCTCCCAAGGCTATAAAAACCGGCGTCATCAGCAGTCCGTTTCTGGTATGGTCAAAAAACAGGAAAAGAACATTATAAAATCTATTTAAAAAAGCAACCTGTTCCGAAATACCATAGTAGCTGTCTCCTAATAAAGCAAGCAGGTAAAGGAGCATCGTAATGCCAAATACCGCCCTAAGGCGTAATTTGCTGTATAAGCAGCAAACTATTGTCACTCCCAGAATACTTGCCGGCAAATACCACAGATGATAAAATGTGCCTTCAAAAACAAGTTCTTTGAATATTCCCGCCGGTGAGAGCTGTTCCTTTATTGTTCCGGTATATATGTTTACGGGAAGATACAATAAAATAGCTGCTCCATAAAGGAGGGATGTTTTTTTTATAAAACCGTTCAGCTTTGTTTTATTTATGGTTTTTGTCTCAAAAATATTATTATATAAATATCTCTTCTTCTTAACTGCCTCTTTTAATCCGGGTACCAAAAAGAACCCTGTGGTCATTAAAAAGAAAGGAACTGCAACCCTTGCCAAAACATGTGTCAGAAAGAAGTCTGACTCCGGGCTTATGGAAAGCAGCGGGAAAGTATGGATTGAAACTATCAGAAGTGCGGAAATCATTCTAAAATAATCCAGCCCGGCATATCTCTTCTCATCCATTTCAATTCCTCCATATTGTTATAATAAAACCGTCCACATTGTTCCCCGATATCTGATACGGGGTGAATTCCTCAATGGAAATCCCGGTTTGCTGTACGGAAGCTTCCAGATAAAATATTTCTATAATTTGATCACTATTCTTAAAAATCAGAGGTTCGCCTCCGTAACGATAACCTTTCAGAAAATCAATATATTCCTCAAGTGTTAAACCTTTTGTGTGGATTATACGGGAGTGAGGGTAACCGACATAGCGGAAATGCCAGGGTTCATGGGAAATACCCGTAATGTCTTCCCTACCCTTCGGGTAACGCTCTATAAATCCGTATCCGGGGGCCAGCTCTCTGAAGCTCTGGCAAATACCTTCATAGGGAAAGGATGGGCATATAAAATCAATATCATCCTTATTTTCTGCCACATCTATTGCCAACCCCGTCTGGTGCTCACTGTGATTCGGAAACGCGACGTACCTGAAAGTGAATTCCTCACCATTTTCCCTGAGAGAGTCCATAAACAAATTTTGCTGTTCTCTTGTTGAGCGGAAACCGCTTACAGGGAGTATACAGTCTCCGGCCCTGCATGCTGTCATTAGTCTTTCAAGCATATTTGCCGCCTGCTTTTTAAGTAAGATACCCTTGTACCTTTCATCAACAGGGACCAAAAGGGGATTATATTCATCCAGTTGTATATCCTGGAGGGGATTCTGCCTGTTCACCAGAATCAGGTCACCTTTATAGATTTCCCGGCGTTCCAGTACCAATTTTTTTAAATTGTTTTCTACCTCTGTCTTCATGTTTTCTCCAAACCGCTCGGTGATTATTAAATTATCTCCTGCTATTTATAATTACTTTTAATTTTTCTCTGCCAATAAAATAAGCCTATCCAGAATTTCTCCAAAGGACATGCCTGTACCGCCCAGCATTTTAGGATATCTGCTGTGGGCCGTAAAACCCGGAATGGTATTAATTTCATTAAATACTATATTGCCGGAGGTTGTCAGGAACATATCCACTCTTGCAAAACCTTTGCAGCATAATGCCTTATAGAGTTTCAGCGCCGTTTCCTTGACTCTTTCAGCAGTTCTTAAGTCTATTCGTGCAGGCATATGAATTTGGGAGGAAGCAAGCGAATATTTTTCATTGTAATCAAAGAAACCCTGCTGAAGCTCTATTTCATCCACTTCACCTATTATCAGTTCTTCATTTCCCATTATCGCACAACCAACTTCAAAACCCTCGATCCCTTCTTCTATTACAACTTTCGAATCATGATCGAAGGCTTCCCTAACTGCTTCATACAAGTCTTCCTGCCGGCTTACTCTGGTAATCCCAAAGGAGGAGCCTGCTTTTGCAGGCTTTACGAACAGAGGATACCTCAGAGTTTCTGTTTTTTTAATAATTTCCTCAATATCTGCGTATTTCATTGCAGTTATTGAGGGGGGAACCCTGACACCGGCAGTCTGGGCTATTTTGTGAGCTATGTCCTTATCCATGCAAAGCGAAGAACTTAATGTGTCGCAGCCGACAAAGGGAATGCCGGCAAGCTCAAGTAAACCTTGAACCGTTCCGTCTTCGCCGTTCTTTCCATGCAAGACAGGAAAAACCACATCAATTTGCGTTGTTACAAATCTGTCCTCACAAAATTCAATAAGTGCAGAACTGTATCTGTCAGGAGAAAAGACAACCGATCTGCAGCTTTTATCCAAATGCCAGGTGTCATTTTTGATACCTTCCACCTCTCCGAAATATCTGAACCAATTTCCTGCTTTGGTAATACCCACTAATACAACTTCATATAAATCCCTGTTAAGGTTTTCTATAACTGAAACTGCTGATTTTAAAGAAACTTCATATTCCGAGGAACATCCTCCAAAAATAACAGCTACTTTTTTCTTTAACATATTTATCTCCCTTTATAGTTGAAAATCTTTAATAAAAAAACAACCTGTCCAACTGACAACTTCATTGTAGTCAATTTTAGCAGGTTGTTTTTTAATTTCGGCTTATCAAATTCTTAAGATTTCATTACGATATTATTTAGATTTTTTGAATGACTATGTCTTTTTGACAGGCAGCGATACTGCAAATTGAGTGTATTCTTCATTGCTCTCGGCAGAAATAGTTCCGCCGTGTAAAACTACGATTTCTTTTGCAATTGCCAGTCCAAGCCCTGTACCTCCGGTATTGCTTGATCTTGACGAGTCCAGGCGGTAGAATTTTTCAAAAATTGAATCCAGCTTATCTGAAGGTATCATTTTTCCTTTATTCCTGAATCTGATTATGATATTTTCTCCTTCTGTAATTACGGATATGGTAATTGGACTGTTATCATAGCTGTAGGCAGCGGCATTCTTAAGTATATTGTTAAAAACACGTCCCAGCTTATCTGAATCGGCATAAATCATAATATTATCTCCTGCCTCAACCACTGCCTCTTTATTCTGGGGAGCAAGTATGGGATAGAATTCATCAGCCATCTGTTCCAGCATCATTGTAAGATTTACATCTTCTTTTATTAGATTTATAGTCTGGAGATTGAATCTTGTTATTTCAAAGAATTCGTTGATGAGCTGCTCCAGACGGTATGCCTTTTCAAGTGTTATTCCGGTATACTTTATCCTCTGTTCCAGAGGCATATCGGGAGCTTCGTTCAGGAGACTTAAATATCCTATAACAGATGTGAGCGGTGTTTTAATATCATGTGCCAGATAAACCACAAGATCATTCTTCCTTCTTTCACTCTCAAGAGCGGCGTCTCTCCTTTTTTCCAGGGTACTTTTAACCGTGTTGAGCTTTGTCTCGATAAATTCCAGCTCAGACGGCAAAGTAATAGGTTCCTCTGATTCATTTACAAGCTGGTCAATACCGCCGCTTATTTTTTTGAAATAGCGTGTAAACCTTGACATGGCCACATATATAAAGATCAGTAATAAAAAGACAAAGCCGATTCCAAGAAGCATTCCTTTGTTGTTTCTGAATATGATCGCATAAACACCGGCTGCATTCCAATAGTCTATGTGAAAAATCCTTTGCAGCAGGGAAACAAAGCCTTCTGCAAAAGGTTTCTGCAAGGCGTCGTCTATTAAAAAGTGAAGAATGAATAAACCAACAACAACTGTAATCAAGCCTGTCAGGAGAATTTGAAGCATTATTTTGGTTTTAACCCGTCTAAAATCACTTTTCAATTTTATAACCAACTCCCCATACGGTTTTAATAAATCTTGGATTTCCAGGCGGTTCCTTCATTTTTTCACGGAGATGCCGGATATGTACCATCACAGTATTGTTACTGCCGGTAAAATATTTCTCGCCCCATACCTCCTGGAACAGTTTTTCAGAACTGATAACCTGTCCCCTGTTTTCACAAAGCAGCCAGAGAATCGAGAACTCAATAGGAGTCAGCATGAGCGGGGTTTCATTTAGGGTACAGTGATGGGTTGTCCTGTTCATGACCAGCCCTGAAACCTCAAGAATATCATTGCTCTGCTGGATACCTTCATTATACCTTGTAAATCTTCTGAGCTGAGCCTTTACCCTTGCCACCATCTCCAGAGGACTGAAAGGCTTTGCAATATAGTCATCGGCGCCAAGCGTAAGGCCTGTTATCTTGTCCAATTCCTCAACTTTTGCTGTCAGCATAATAACAGGAAAATTATACTTCTCTCTTATTTTTTTGCACAGGGTAAATCCATCCATTTCAGGCATCATAACATCAAGCAGTGCCAAATCATATTTGTTGTTATCAATACTGTGCATGGCTTCTACCGGACTATAAAACTTATCTACACTGTAATTTTCATTTTTCAGATATAATTCTACCAGGTCGGCTATTTCCTTTTCATCGTCAACAACAAGTATACTAATACCCATTTTTCTACCACCTTATATTTATGATTGAAATATTTTGTCTGATATATGAATCCAGATGACTAGTATGGCTATAAAAATTATAGCATATTATTTTCTTGAGTTATTCAATCCAAATATTAAGATTTACTTAATTTTTTAACCGACGAATTGAATTAAGACTTCAGCTTGGGCAGCGTGACGGTAAATTCAGTCCCGCTGTCCGGCCCGCTTTGAACCTCGATGTCTCCGCCGTGTGCGGCAACAATAGCCTTACTTATTGTCAAACCTATACCCGAGCCTCCTGAAAGCCTGTTTCTGGATTTGTCCGCTCTGTAGAACCGTTCAAATATATAGGGCAAATCCTCTTTAGGTATACCGGGCCCATTGTCTTTTATTCCTATTATTACATTATTTTTCTCAGATTCAATAAGTACTTTTACCAGTCCTCCTTCCGGTGTATATTTAAGTGCATTTGAAAGAAGATTTATAATTACCTGGCTTATTTTATCCCTGTCGGCATTTATTTCTGTACTGTTCCCTGTAAATTCAATGTTTAATCCCTTATTTAAAAACTGGCTTTCAAAATTCTGAATCAGCCTTTTAGCAAGTTCTGCAATATCAAACAATTCCTTATCCAGAACAAGTTTGTCACTTTCATATTTGGTCAGCTTTTCCAGGTCGCCTACCATTTTGCTTATTCGAACAATTTCCTCATGGCAGCTTTTTAACCTCTCGGCGTCAGCTTCCCAAATACCGTCAATCATGGCTTCCATATGACTTTGAAGGGTTGCAAGCGGAGTCCTGAGCTCGTGGGCAACATCTCCCGTCAGTCTTTTACGTAAAGCCTCCTGTTTTTCCAGTGACTCGGCAAGCTGGTTCACGGTGGAGGTCAATTCGTTTATCTCGGCAGTATTTGATTTCTGATTAATTCTTTCTGAGTAATAACCTTTTGAAATTGATTTAGCAGCCGAAATTACCCTGGAAATAGGTGAACTCAGCCATCGTGACATGATCCAGCCCAAAATCAAAGCAAAAACCAAAGAAAAAAATCCGACACCTATGAGTACATTATTAAAAGTATAAATAAATGCCTGATCATGTTCATTAAGATAGTTGGGACCATAAGTGCCTATTTCCACAACTCCCACTTTATTCAGATTGTAGTAAAGGGAATACGGAACCTCTGTGTACTTTGATTCTTTCAAACCTGTAATTCCGTTTGAATTGGCTGCCATGTGCTCGATAATCTGCTGGCACATTCCATTGTTATGCTCCTTTGCATCCCATAACGTTTTACCGTTTATATCCTTTACTTTAATAATGATACCGTTTATAAGATAACTTTCTCCTATTGAGGTGATGGAATCTATATTCCACTTGTTGCCGCCTTTATACTGGGCTGCAAGAGTTGCAACTATTTCTTTATTCCTGAGCTGCTGGTTCTCTTTAACATACTCCCTGAAATGCTCCACTACAAATAAATTTGTTAATGCGCTGATAAGAAACACAATTATTATTGCAGCGATGACATAAGACAGGGATAGCTTTGTTCTCAAGCTGTTTACCATTTTTCCAACCTTCTTTTATATTAATCTTCACGGCACAACCTGTACCCCACACCGTGTACGGTTTGCAAATACCTGGGGGCCTTGTGGTCATCTTCGATTTTTTGCCTCAAATTTTTTATGTGTGTATCAACGGTTCTGTCAAAACCTTCAAAGTCATCTCCCAGGGCCATGGTAATCAATTCTTCTCGGGTAAAGGTCTTATTGGGATATTTTAACATAGTATAGAGGATTTTGTATTCATTAGGCGTAAGATTTATTATTTCTTCCTTCTTTTTTACCTCATGCTTCATATCATCTATCACAATATCCCCAAGTTCAATGACACTGGCAGCAGCTGCCGGAGTTTCGGAGGCTCTTCTTAAAACGGCTGCCACTCTTGCCACAAGCTGTCTTGGACTGAAGGGTTTTAATATATAATCATCGGCACCTATTTCAAGCCCTTTTAAAATATACTCCTCATCAACCTTGGCAGTAAGCATTATGATTGGAACTCCGGATTTCTTCCTGATATTTTTGCATATATCCTCTCCTGAAATATCGGGGAGCATCAGGTCCAGAATAATCAAGGCAGGATCTATTCTCTCAAACACCGCCATGGCCTGATTCCCGTTAATGGCTGTATATACTTCGTATCCGCTGTGCTCAAGGTAGGACTTTACAACGTCTACTATTTTCTGCTCGTCATCAATAACAAGTATTTTTTTTGATAAATTCATAATAGAAACTCCTGTTTAACGTTTGTTATGCAAAGAAGGCTCACAAAGTACATGCCTGAAAATTGTGTTTCACCTACAATTTCAGGCATGTACTTTTAATTAGAGCTTTCATTTTTTGAGTTGTACTAGTGGTCAGTAACATCTAAAACGTATATTGCGGCGAGGAAAATTTTTGCAGGGGACGAAGGCAATACTGTGTGTATTGACAAAGACGACAACGAAATTCTGCGGAAATTTAACCGTCGGCAATATGTGACTTTTAGGTGTTACTGACCACTAGTGCCTTATTTGATCACGTCATAGCCCTGATCTTCAATTGCATCCATTATTGCCTTGCCGGATACCTTTTCCGGATCAAATTCAACCGTAACCTTTTTGTTGGCCAGATCGACAGAAACCCTGTCGACTCCGCTCAAAGCTCCGACAGCCTTTTTTACACTGTTTTCACAGTGGCTGCAGGACATTCCTTCAACAGTTATATCAGTAATTTCTTTTGCCATAATAAAATCCCTCCAAATATTATATAATTAAATCAACCATTTACAGCTGACCTATTTCTATTTTTTAAACGGTTTAAAGCGTTTCAGGCTGAGTGAATTTGTTACAACGGATACCGAGCTGAATGCCATTGCTCCTCCTGCTATGACCGGGCTTAACAAACCAAAGGCCGCGAAGGGTATTCCGATTATATTATATATAAATGCCCAAAACAGGTTCTGCTTAATCTTGTTCATGGTTTTTTTAGACAATTTGATTGCAGTGGGTATTGAACGCAAATCGCCTCTCATAAGAGTGATATCGGCAGCTTCAATAGCAACATCCGTCCCCGTTCCGATTGCCATGCCTATATCGGCTGTTGCAAGTGCAGGAGCATCATTTATTCCGTCTCCCACCATACCTACTATCCTGCCCTGTTTTTTTAACTTTTCAACTTCTTCTGCCTTATTCTCCGGAAGAACTTCTGCCAGAACGTTTTTAATACCGACCTGTTTTGCAATTGCAGCAGCGGTTCTTTTATTATCCCCGGTAATCATATAGACTTCAATTCCCATATTAAGCAATTCCCCGATTGCCTCACCGGAGTTTTCCTTTACGGTATCTGCAACAGCCAGTATAGCTTCAATCCTGTTGTTTGCAGACATGAGCATTGCAGTTTTACCCTCATCCTCCAAACCTGTAATTGTGTTTTCTATGCTGTCGATATCAATTCCTTTTTCCTTCAGCAATTTTCTTGTACCGAGTAAAATCTCCCTGTCTCCGACAATTGCTCTGATACCTCTTCCCGGTATGGCTTCAAAATTATCTGGATCAGGTATACTGCCAAAATCAGCCTTGCCCTTTTCATAAATGGCAACACCTAAAGGATGTTCCGAGTTTTTTTCGGAAATTGCGGCCAGCTTGAGTATTTCAGAGTTTTCAAGCCCGTTCAGCGAAACTACATCTGTAACCTCAGGCCTTCCATTGGTAATTGTCCCTGTTTTATCAAGAACAATACTGTTTAATTTATAGGCTCTTTCAAGATGTTCACCGCCCTTGATCAGAATACCGTTTTCGGCACCCTTTCCTGTACCCACCATAATTGCAGTAGGAGTAGCCAATCCCAATGCACACGGGCATGCAATAACAAGAACAGACACCGCACTGACTATTGCAGCCGTAAAGTCACCTGCCGCCAGATACCAGACAAGAAACGTAACCACAGCTATCCCAATGACCACAGGTACAAAAATACCCGATACCCTGTCGGCTATTTTCTGTATGGGAGCCTTTGAACCCTGTGCATCTTCAACCATCTTTATGATTTGTGAAAGAGCGGTATCTTTCCCGATCTTTGTAGCTTCAAATTTAAATGTGCCGAACTTGTTGATGGTTGCACCGATAACCATGTCTCCGGCCTTTTTTTCGACCGGAAGGCTTTCTCCTGTCAACATGGATTCATCAATTGACGAATTGCCTTCAATAATTTTTCCGTCCACAGGAATCTTTTCTCCGGGTCTGACAACAACAATAAAGCCAACCTCAACCTCTTCAACAGGGATATCTTTTTCAACTCCGTCCAGTATGACCCTCGCGGTTTTTGCCTGCAGTCCCATAAGCTTCTTTATGGCTTCCGAGGTCTTACCCTTTGCAACAGCCTCAAAATACTTGCCTAATAGTATAAGAGTGATAATTACTGCACCGGCTTCAAAATAAAGCTCCTTCATCATCACTCCGGGCTGGGCAGGCACAAAAAACGCATTGTAAATGCTGAAAAAATATGCCGCCGATGTGCCCATGGCAATCAAAACATCCATATTTGCACTCTTCGCCTTCAGCGCATGGTATGCATTCTTATAAAATCTGAACCCTATTACAAACTGGACCGGTGTCGCTATAATAAGCTGAAAATACTCGTTATGAAGAAAAGCTACATCTATTTTAAGCAGTGAGAGCAGCATTGCCAGTATTAACGGTGAACTCAAAACTGCAGAAGTTATCAATTCCGTTCTCAGCTTCCTGATTTCTTTTTCACGTTGGGCTTTTTCCTTGTCCTGGGAAACATCTTCAACCTTTTCAGCCTGATAGCCTAGATTTCCGATGACATTTATTATATCTGAAACCTTTACAATGGCCGGATCAAACTCAACAGCAGCCTTTTCTGTTGCCAGGTTAACGGCAGCAGCTGAAATTCCCTCCATCTTTCCAAGTCTTCTCTCAATTTTGGCCGAGCATGCGGCACAGCTCATCCCTGTTATTTTTAACTCCGCCTTGTTATGATTTTGGGGAGTATTCTGTAAAACATCATAGCCGAGTTTTCTGACAATATCACTTATTTTGTCCGGATTAACCAGGGTATCGTCATACTCCACTGTCGCTCTTTCTATTGCAAAATTGACATTTGCCTGCTTCACGCCTTCCAGTTTATTCAGTCCCTTTTCAATTCTTGCAGCGCAGGCGGCGCAGGACATACCTGTAATACTAAAATTTTCCTTTTTCTCCATTAAAAAATCCCTTTCTGCTGCAAGTATAAAGAATTTGGATCAATATTTCAAAATTCCTTATTCGAACAGCTATTATTTAAAAACCAATATCATAGTTGAAAAATCAAAAATATCAATCCCCGCAGCAGTCTCCGCTTTCTCCCCCGATTCCGCCGTTTTCACTGTTTTCACCACTTTGACCGTTTCCCCCGTAACCTGAAGCCGGATCAATGTTTTCAACTTCTTTCCTGACTGAATCAAGATCAAAATTGTTTATGTCGTCCACTACTTTTATATACCCATTTATCATACCCATCCAACAACCAAAACTGAAATCTTCTTCGGGAGCAAACTCAATTTTATTTTCGCCTTTTGCCAAATCAATACCTGCACCATAATTTGAGAGAATAATTCTTTTATTACAGTTGTTTATTTTCTCTCCATTGAAATTGATAACCGTCTCCACACCTTTTTGAAGAACGGCAACTGCCGGTGAAAATCCATTATCATTTACATTTATTGTTACTGTCTGAATTCCTTTAACAATTGTTCCGGCAGCTACCTCATCAGTGGGAATATTGCCGTTGTAAAATTCGGATGCCTGTGAACCTGCGGTGCAGCAGCTTCTTGTATCCGCAGAGTCTGCCCAGCCATTGCTGCTGCCGGTATCGGAACTGCCGTTTGATATATCTTCCGCAGATATATATGCTGTACCGGTAGATGCTCTTACAACCGAACTCATAAAACTAAAACCTGAAATATTAAGACTTCTGCTGATCAATATAATGCCCAGTACTGCTGCAAGTACCGCACCTGCTTTCAGCATTTTATGAATGAACCTTCCGGTATTTTTCTTTTTCATCATGCCCCCTGTCAGTCCTTGCAGCTTGAAACGGAATTTGCACAAGACTGAATGTAAAGCCTAGTTTATAAGGGTAAACGTATTATTTCGTCTTCCAGTTATCTGTAAACAGATCCTTATTCTGCTCAATAAATTCTTTGGAAATAGTTAGGTTTGTACCGTCGTCCGTTTTATCCTCACTAAATATAGGTATTGGATTACAGCCGCCTCTTTGCTGTTCTATCATATCCATGGAGAACTTGTTGCCGCAGTTCTGGCAAACAAGTATATCACCCTCCTGCTTATAATAAGCTCTGGGTGAACCATTGCAGACCTGGCAGGTATTAAAGGCTGTTCTTATTGTTCCGTCACTGGCTTTTACGGCCAGTATTTCCATGTTTTTCTTTCCTATTTTAACAGGATAAAATTTAACTGTTTCCGAGATTTCACTTTTATTGATAACAACATCTGCCCCTTCGGCGGCAGCACTCTCCGAATTTCCGCCTGCTCCCAGTCTTGAAACAAGAATTACCGCACCAATTATAACAGCTATTCCGATAATAATTGCGATAGGTTTATTTTTAAAGTTCATATATCCCTCCGTATTAATTTTATGATAGCATTTTAACAAACAAATATGTAGATTTTATGAAGATTAAAATACGGGAAACGACTTATAATAATTAAATATTAATTTACCTTAGCATATATTTACATTCATCAAAATCTAAAGTAATATTGTTTTATGTATTAAATATCTACCAGGGGTGCGAATATGAAATCTGTAAAAATTACCTGTTTATTGTCTTTAGTATGTGGTATTGCTCTTTTTGTTGCCGGATTCACTCTTCTCTTTAATATAAAAAATACCGAACCAATTCCTGATATACCGGAAACCAGTACACCCTCAACCGAAAAAAAGTCCTTTGACATCATTAATAATTATACAGGAAATATGAATCCTATAAATTTCCTCGTTTTAATAAAGGAAGCTTCCGGAAGCAATACAGATACCCTGATTATAGCCAATTATTCCCCAAAAACCAAGCAGATCAACCTTCTGACTATTCCCAGGGATACAAAGGCAACAAACAGGTCGGACATTAAAATAAATTCTTATTATGACATAGGTTACAGAAAAAAAATGCCCAAAGGTACCTCTGAATTGGAGCGTAAACAAAATGCACTGGAATTCGCAGCTCAAACAATAAGTAACCTTACCAATATAAAAATCAATTATTATATCTACCTGGAGATTGATACAATCAAGTCAATAGTGGACAAACTCGGAGGAATTTACTTTGATGTGCCTGCCAAACTGAAATACACCGACCCTGTGCAGGATCTTTATATAGATCTGCAAAAAGGCTATCAACTTCTGGATGGAGACAAAACAGAGCAGCTGTTGAGATTCAGAAAACCCCAGACACGTTATTACACCCGTGAGGAATTGAGAGAGGTTAACAAGTATTATAATGGTTCAGATCTAAAAAGAACAGAAATGCAGATAAAGTTTGTCAATGCTATTATTGAACAAAAGGCAAATTTGCTTGAACTTCCCAAGCTCATTCCCATAATAAACTACGCTTTTGATAATGTAATTACAAATACGGAACTTAATGACGTTCTTTCACTGTTTGGTGCATTTACCCAGGGTACCAGGCCAGAAATGAATACCTTCAAATTATATGGAATTGATAAAAGGATTGCAGGTGCCGACTTCTTCATATATAACGAAACCGTGGAAGACACAAAAAGCAGAAAACTGTTAAGGGCTGATGAAGTCATTGAACAATACTTTACCATACCCACCGGAAATTATACACCTGACCCGGATTCCATGTATGATTTCAAAATAGCCAACAGAGATAATCCATCAAATACCGACACAGATTCCATGGGTGACAATAAAGACAAGCCGTAAAATAAATCCGTAAAAAAGCCTGGTTCGAAGAACCAGGCTTTTAAATTATTTCAGAGTAAAGGACTGCCAGACATCACTTAATATCTTACTGTTCTTAGGCCCATAATATAGATTATCGGCTACCAGATCTACTATAATAATTTTATTTCCCTTTTGAAATACATATGCTTCATTTCTGTATTCGATATAATTTTTTGTATAATAAACAACGTATTTTTTACATGTAACACCTTTGTCAGTAACCGTCGTGTTGGTATCTATTTTGTACTCCTGCTCCTCCATAGTTTCCTCAAAAGCTTTGGTATAATCGGAAAATGATTCTTTTCCTTTATCCAGTATTGTAACTGTCACCGACAATGTATCACTGCCATAATTTTTTAAAATATCGTTATCTATATTGTTTTTCCAGTTGATAGGAATCTCCATGGAGAAAATATCATTGCTAACGGTTCTTTTTTTATCCGACAGAACAACTTTATCCGGGTCCAACAGCTTACCGGCAGTTTTTACATCAATTCCCCGGATAGTAAAAGAATTGATCATCCCTTCTATTTTCTTCATTTGGTTTGCATTCTTGTAATCATCCTCGGATACTTCGTACCATAATAGATATTTGTAATTTTTGTCTACAAGGAAAATGTCACATCCATAATAGGTTCCATCCGCATATTTCATTGAATAATACACCTTGTTGCATTTTATTCCATTAATTACCGTAGTCTCCTGTTTCAGAATTTTATATGCCGACGGATTAAAGAGATCGGAATCATCCTTTTCGTAACTTTGTGTCAATGATTCCAAGGTCTCCCCCTTATCCAGTGAAAAGATCTTAACGGAGAAAGTAAAATCATTTTTTCCATAGAAATAAACTTTGTTTTGAATATTTTTATCCTTTGACTCTCTCAAATCAGGCAGAAGGCTAATTGACCAGTTTAACCCGGTCTCCTGGTATTTTCTGTAGCCATCCGCATTGACATCCGATAAATCCTCGGTACTTCCATCTTTGCTGAATGAAAGTTTAAAAGAATCCAGGATATTTTGATATTTTTCATCCAAATACGAAGTATCATTTTCTGTTTCTATAACTATGTCGTATATTTTTGTATTAGTGAGAAATATTCTTTCCTGGTATGTACCGTAACTGTCCTTATAGACAAAATCCAGAAATTTTAAGCCGTTTTTATTTTTAATCTCGTAATCAATGAGTGTATAATCATACATATCATCTAAAATATCATTGGCAATGCTGTCCAAATCATCTTTTTCACTACGGTCATATAAATTAATTGAAATATAATAGGAGCCGTCGGCAGCCGCAAAACTATTGGCAGTTCCGTTAAAGTTACGGTATTCCAATCTGAGGTCATCCGGCAGCTGCATTGACCACTTGTAATAGCTGTCTCCGATTTTTGATTTGTTGGTCTCCTTAATCAGGGTGCTAAAATCCTTGATACTGTTTGGGTTGGCAATTTCCTTCAGGAAAGTGATTTTCCCGTCGGAGGTTTTGACATCAGCACCCAAAGTGTCTGCAAGAAAAGAAACTGAAGCCATAAAAGAATTATTTTTTATGTAGGGTGCTGCATCAATTGTTACCTTTTTCCCTGAAATTATAGCTTCTTTTTTCTTTTCGGTTAATTTAATATCAACATCATTATATGTGATTACTGCGGTTTTAACCTTTAGATCCACTGTCAGAGCGGCACCCAGAGCATCTGTTATTACCTTTACAGGTACGAAGGTCTTCCCGCCGGTCTGAACACTGGGTTCGGCTTTAATATTTTTGCCGTTTACCAGATAAGTATCCGAACCAACCTTGAACGAAACCGATATTTCCGCAGAACTCTTATCCTCAACCGGTGTACCTGAAGCAAATGCACCAATCTGTGTCAACAGGAAACACAAAATAAAGCTGAAAATTGCAATTGACTTTTTCATTTTTAACCTCCATTGAGCTAATTTTTAAGTTCATCCAAAACAACCATGATACTTTGTTCATTTCCATCCCTGCGGATATTTATCTTGACCGTGCTGCCAGGAAGCAATCCCTTTACGGCTTCATTCAAATCCACAATAGTATTTACTGCTTTACCGTTTACATTATATATAAAGTCGTTCTTTTTAAGTCCATATTTCTCGGTACAAGAACCTGATTTAACCCTGGTGATTTTCAATCCGGTTTTGCTGGGCAGGCCGTACAAGGCAACGTTATCCTCATCAAATTCGGCACCAAGAGTAACTCTTTTTACCTTGCCATAATTATAAAAATGTTCCAGCACAAATTGTATTGTATCTATAGGAATTGCATAATTCAACCCCTGTGCATTCAGTGTGGAAATGGAATTAATCCCAATTACCTCTCCAGCCATATTGACCAGCGGTCCTCCGCTGTTACCCGGATTTATGGCAACATCTGTCTGTATAAGCTTGTATTCATAAAAACCGTCAATACTTCTGTTCAGTCCGCTGATTACACCGACCGAAGCACTGTTTCTGTTCTGAAAGGATAATGGCGTACCGATTGCAATTGCCGTTTTACCTATAATAATATCGGAAGCCTTACCGAACTTTGCAGGAAACAGCCCGATTTTATCAATCTTAATCACTGCGAGGTCAGTTTTTTCATCCATATACTTAATCCTTGCATCATAACCACTTCCATCTGACAATACAACCGCAATCCTTGTCATATCCTCTATAACGTGAGCGTTGGTCAGTATTTCGCCGCCCGACTTTATAACAACGCCGGTGCCCAAGGCAAGCCCCTCGGCAGAACCTTCCTTGGCTTTTGTATTACCAATGATTCCAACAACAGAAGGACCGATCTCCTTAATAATCTCAGGAATGATATCTTCATTTTTATAAGATATATTAATTGAACTATTATTTTGTGTAACATTCAGATTTAAGAACTGGGACAGGGCTGTAACATCGACATAAACCTTTTTGTTGACAGTAGTGGTTCCGACATCCGCTGCTTCACCATTTACAATTACTTTAAGGCTTGATGCACCAGAAACAATAAAATTTGAAAGAACAAATAAAAGCAGAAAAGCAGTAAAAACAATTGATTTAGATATGGATTTCTTCATATTTACCCCTGTGAAATATTTTTATCCTAATATATTAACATTTATTCACAGATATTACAATAAACTTCGTCAAAATACGGTAAAAAATGGATTGCTGCAAAATGAATTTACTCTTTTTACGACAATTTATTTAAAAAATCTATCTGAGGGCCAAATACATACGTTTTACAACAGCCTCCATCAACCATCTCAAAATACTTTTATAAAATTTCTTATTACAAAATATATGATAAAGCAGACGGTTATAACTGCCCAGAACCGCTTATTTCTTGGTACAAGCTTTAAGGGTTTATTGAAAGTTCCCGCCAGCAGTTCGATATATGCCAGCAGCAGGAGAATAATACCCAATATGGGTACGGGATTATATTTTATGGATCCGGCTATATCTCCCGCCAGGAGATGTTGGACACTTCTGGTGTTCCCGCAGCCGGGGCAATATATATGAAGATAGGTATAGCTGGGGCATGCAGGAAATTTTGTTCCCAAAAATATCAATGAATTTCTAAAAAAGTATAAAAGCGAAACAGCTGCAACCGGTAAAACAACAACCATTATTTTAAATAATGTGGAATTAGTCTTATTTAGTCTGTTTATCAAGTTTGCCTCCAATATTACAAAATCCAGTTAATTTAAACGTGTTGTGCTAATTTTCAATTAGCTTAACGAATTAAATTACGCTGCCTATGTAATATTATACTTTTAGAAACTCAAATTGACTGATAATTTTATGTATATATGCAATTTTCGTATAAAGTAAAATGATTTTGGGTGATTGATATGTATGAAAAAATTAGGAACTTACGAGAAGATAAAGATTTGACACAACAACAAATGGCCGAGCTTTTGAATATTACACAGGCTGCCTATTCTCGTTATGAAAGTGGAGATCTGGATATACCCAGCGCAGTGCTGATCAAGTTATCAAAATTTTATAAAGTCAGTATCGACTATTTATTGGGGCAGACGACACTCCAAAACCTTATGGCAATAAACTGACTTAATTATAGCCCTATTTCACTAAAAATTATCGCCAGACCCTTACCTTTCACGGTAAAAGCCGGGCGGTTTTATCACGCATTTCACATTAACGTATCCACGCAATCTATATCCTTACAGCCACCAGCACCTTTACCCCTTCAACCTGCTTTTTATTCCTGAAATCCTCCTCATCAGCCTTAAAGGTAAAATGCCTTGATTATTCGTAAAATGAGGCCATAATAATGTGATGTAAAGCTGATACCAGCTGGAATTACTCAACTAACTGCTTTCCCGCATTAAAAGCTCTATCCATCAATTCTTGGGGGATTATGTATTGAGGGTTAGCCCCTCCGTAACTTAGCAGGCTTTCTACTAAATCCCAGCCAAATATCTTAAAGATTTCATCATTTGCTTCAATGGCATTTTTGAGCAAGTCTTTATCAGGATTAGCTTGCGAGTAAACAGTGACAATTTTCTTTCCCGGGTAACGCGGTGAAAAGTTGTCACCAACCATTGGGGACAGGCGATCAATCCACTGCTTTGACTGTCCACCAATGCCCCTAAAATAGATTGGGAAACCCACAACAATGCCGTCTGCTTCTTTAATTTCTTGATACATGGATTGCAGCTTGTCTTCGGTGGCACAGCCCTCATTAGTCCTGCAATAGTTGCATGCCTGGCAGCCTTTCACCCCTTCTTCGCTTAGGTTGTAGGCTACAATCTCGGCCCCGGCTGATTCTGCCCCTGCGATTACTTGCGCCATTAACTTTGTGCTGTTCCCTTTTGCCCTTGGGCTGCCGAAAAATGCGATTATCTTACTCATCTATAAATCTCCTTAAATAATAGTTGATTTTACTTAGTACGGTTATTATACTATAAATAAAATCCGGATCAAGTACGCAGTTTATTCTTGCTTTGTATTGTGTACCGTACTGTAGGAGGTGTTGATGATGGATAAATATATGACCTACGAGGAGTTTTTGCAGGCTATTAAGGCGGGGGACACGCTAGGATATGGGAGCTGTCCTGTGACCTCTGTTCTTTTTATGCTACAAGGGAAATGGAAGAATCATGTTCTTTTTGAATTATCCAAACATGACATGCTGCGTTTTGGAGAATTAAGAAAAGCATTACCGGATGTCACCAATACAATGCTTACTTCAACATTGCGCGAGTTAGAATCCTGTGAATTAGTCAGCCGGATACAGTACAACGAAATTCCTCCGCATGTCGAATATGCTTTAACGGAGAAAGGCAAAGATTTAATGCCTATCTTTTTCGTGATATACAAATGGGGGGCAAAATATAACGTCTGATTTATTCAAGCGTTTTGACAAATGAATAGGAATGGGTTCAACTTACCCTAAAAAGTCTGAAAGAATAGTAAAAATATTATCAGCAAATTAGGTTAGCGTGATAAAAGGTGCTTGGTGTATGGTTCCAGCAAAAACATAAGCTGCCCTGTGATTTCCTGCACAGTGCAGGGCATAGAATTATTGATCCACCATTCCAATGCTCCAATAAACCCGGAAGTCAAAAAATGAGTGGTTACATCATTTGAAAGTGCTTTGTTTTCCGACTTTATACCGATAACCTCAATTACCGTTTGCGCAATGATGGCATACAATCGGCTGCGGAAAAATCCAATTCCCTCATTGCTGAGAAGCAGCTTGTATATTGTAAAATTTTTCTCCAAATATTCAAATACGCTTTGAAATGCGCTTACGTCTAATTTAGTATCAGCGCTATTTGCACAGTGATTCAGCAGTTGCTCAACATATGTTTCAATGCACTTGTCAAGCAAGTCGAACTTATCCACGTAATGCAGATAAACAGTCCCTCGGTTTATGTTTGCGCGTTCGGCAATGTCATTGATGGTTATTTTCTCAAATCCTTTTTCAGCCAAAAGGTCTATGAAGGTATTCATAATTGACTGCCTTGTTTTTTGTATTCTTCTATCCACAAAGTTTTCCTCCAGATATTCAACAAAATAGAACAATGTGTTGAGTTCTCAACAGTTGGAACAACTGTAACTATTGAAATTCTCTCCACATATCAGTATGCTAAGAATATCAAACACTTGTTGAAAAATCAACACGTGATTATTCAGGAGGATACGGTATGAAAATATTATTTTTGGGTCGCGGTGTTATAGGAACGCTGTACGCCTGGGCGTTTGAAAATGCAGGCCATACCGTTGAGTTTTATGTTCGTGAAGGCAGAAAGGCACAATATGGCTCACATGTAAACTTAGAAATATGGGATGCAAGGCGAAGCAA
>JAEVZU010000248.1 GCA_023392075.1 Bacillota bacterium
CTTCATATTATCTTTTTATTTGTCATTACTCTTTGCTTTGGAGAAAACAATCACAAGACCAACTATTCCAATAATCAACCCAATTAATACCCATGGAACAGTAACGTCAATACCGAGACTATTTAAACTACCTGACGCCAATGCTAAAAGTATCCCAAATAAAATTAGTGCAATTCCTTGTATTTGCTTTTTCATGCTTTCCATCCTTCTAAATTCCTGTTTATCTGGCTGTTGTATAACATGCGGAATAACTCATTATGCTCATAACAGGTTATTCAGGCAAAAGATCAAACAGCATTTATTCTCTTAATATTTTCTGCATTGTTTTACCTTTAGCTAACTCATCAATTAATTTATCTAAATATCGGATTTGCCGCATTAATTCATCTTCTATTTCTTCGACCCGATATCCGCAAATTACTCCTTTGATCAGTGAAGCATTCGGATTAATATGAGGTGCTTGTTTAAAGAACGTTTCCATATCCACTTCGTTAATTATTTGTTGTTGTAATGAATGTTCATCATAACCGGTAAGCCAAAAAATGATTTCATTTACTTCTTTTCCTGTTCTTCCTTTTTTCTCTGCTTTTTGTATATAGAGAGGATAGATACTTGAAAAAGGCATTGTAAAAATGCGCGGTCTCTCCATTTTGAAATTCTCCTTTGCTTTTATAAAAAACAATTACACATTAATACTTGGAATCTTATTTACCTGTTTATGTGTGTGCTATATGAGAACATTTTATTGTTCAGCTGTAATAAATTCAAGAATAAACTCTAAAAATCCTAGTATCATTTACACTATTCGTTATCATTATTATCGTCTCCACTTACCCTGAAGATACAAAAAACGCTGGTGTCAAATCATGGCTAAAATGTTATTGGATAAAGATAACCTTACATAAATCTTCAACTTTTTATCAGACACTATATAAATCAGGCACATTCCTTTACATTATATGGATAATCAGCGGTTCACACCTCGACAGGATTAGTCGGTTACAAACATAATGGAGAGTTTGTAATAATTATTAAACTAATAATTATGCTTGAACTATTCGCCTGTTCTTTTTGTCGTATATCCCCACGGTTACAATTGAAACAAGAACAATCCCGGCATTTGCGGTAATGGTTCCCGCCCAAGTCATAGTCATGGTGCCAAAGACAGGGGATGCCGCATTGAACATGGTGTGGAATAATACGCACATAAACACACGGCCTTTTCCGGATATTTTGTAGATTGCCCCGTTGAAAAACCGAAACGCAATGAGTTGAACTGCAAACATCCAGAAGTTAATGAGTCCCTCGCCGTGATTCGTCCCCGGAATGAAGAAGAGAGGAACATGCCATAAAGTCCAAATAATCCCAACAAAAACAGAAGATAAAACAAAGCCATATTTTTTGTCAAGCTCAGGCTGCAATATGTACATCCAGCCAGATTCCTCCAAGCCACCGATAATAAGATTACCAGGCAGGGAAAGGAAGAACATATAAAATGGAAGCACCGTTTCGGTGCGGCCTGAAGCTGCAAGATGTATCCCAAAATACAGTGCAAGCCCTGCAATAACGTACAAATATAGAGATATGTTATTTTTGGCGTAAAAAACAGTTTTCAACCATTCCTTAAAATCAGCTATTTTGTTATTTTTCTTCAGAACGACATATGAAGCAATAGCGGGTGACAAAATATAGATTGCAAAAGGAATATTCATCCCAAATTGCTTTAACGAGTAAACCCAATTGTGAACCGAATATCCGAATTGTCCAAGAACTATTAAAGCACCTGACACAAGATAGGCTATGCAAAATGTTAGCACCGTAAATTGTACTATGATTTTTTTCACGATTTCTTCACCTCACATTTTAAAGTATACATTAAATTTTAACGGATGGACACTTTAGATACATTGGCAAGCATAGCCAGATGAAACTGAAATTTATCGTGATGAAGATTATTCTCATTTTCATATATTTAACTATTTAATTTCTGTAAAATAGTTTTTATTCTCTCTGTGCAATCAGCTTTTCTGTACTCGTTCTTTTTCCATGAATCTGATAAAGGAAAGTATACGTTATCATTTGCCTTTATCCCCAGATCCCACTGACCGTTTTCGTCTTTATTGGTTTCTAGCCAATCCACCACAAAACTAAGTTTTTCTTTTGCTAATTTATATCCAGACAAAATTTCTATCGCTGACAAATACCAGCTTGCCTCTTTGGACGCAAGAATATTGGGCAATTTATCTAAAGGTTTGTTATAGACATAATATATTCCACTCGGTTTCGCAATTATGAAATCTAATAACTGATTTTCTGTTTTTTCCGATAAGACGTCTTGAAGCAAATGAATATGATAAAAATCCGAGAAATCAAGTTCTCTTGTACCTTTGGGTTTTGAGGAGAACTCGCATATATACGCCTCTAAATAGGCCTCATTATTATAATTACCACTCTCAAATGCTTTATCGATTATATTTGACCAACGTTTTGAGAATTTTATTGCCATTTCGTTATCTGGCTCGAATATTCTCACCCACGCTGACAACATAAGTTGTATAAACAGCTCCCAATTATGTGTCTTTTCCCAATAATTATCTATCTTCCTTTCGCCGCACAAACATGATGTCA
This sequence comes from Bacillota bacterium, assembly GCA_023392075.1. Lineage (GTDB taxonomy): Bacteria > Bacillota > Clostridia > Acetivibrionales > DSM-1351 > Ruminiclostridium. Next base: position 2,629 of record JAEVZU010000248.1, read on the forward strand.
TACAGTCAACAGCTTTCCGAACAGGTGCATCATTTATGGTAAATCCTAATACTTTTAATCGACGTAAAGCCTGCTCTGTGGTTAATGGATACCTTTTATTAGGTTGAGATAATGAATGAAAAGATTGCCCCCATGTTCCATCATGATTTTGAAGTTCAATAATTTTTTTAGCAATTTTACCATCTTTATAATTCATTTTCATATTCCCCTTGAACACGGTTATATAATTAACTATTATTAATTGCATAAGTTATGTGAATTTTTTATTTTCCTAATAAATATAATATCGAACAAAAATGTTTTTTCATAGGATTCCTCCCGGTAAAGCTACAGAATCTCTCCAGGCACCATAAACATTATACCAAGTTCAGATGTCTATGCCTTCATCACTGCCCTGATAATTCCTAATACCGCTAAATGTAACGGATAATAGATATAAAAAAACCATTTCATGCCCTTCAATTTTCCACGTTGACCATTATAAAGGTATAGCACAGGAGCGACGATTATGATTGCAAATTGATACACACTCCACCATGAGGTCAAAAAACAATAAACAAATGCATAACACCAACCAATAACTACCATCCAAATCATTTGTTTTTTGAAGTTACCATAGTTCATATCCATAACGAGCGGCAGGGCTACACATACCCACGACCAATCAGAGGGTATAGATGCAATAATACACAGCACTATCAGTAATGCTTTTAACCAGTTGCTGAAACGTTTGCTATGGTATATCAAAAGCGATAACAATCCAAACGATAGACCCCATAAAACCGACGTAGTATCCACAATACCCTTGCTGAAATCAAAAAAATACGGATGATTGAAGCAGAACGCGTATGCAAAATGAGATATTGCGGCCAAAATTAATAATCTGGCGAGATATTTTTTTATATTTTTAGTATGATAGTATCCCTCAACAATAAAGTAAGCCATAATGGGAAATGCAAGTCTGCCTATCATATGCAGTATTTCCGTTGCCGCCGATTCAAGCGGAAGCAGAATCCAGGTGACATGATCAATTGTCATTGCAACAATTGCAATTAGCTTTAATCCATTTGCATTTATACTGGTTACATTACTTTTTGATTCCATATAGGTATATTCTCCCAATGCAAATAATCGGCAGTTGAAGACTGTCCGCCCTGTATATAGGTAAGATTATACGGATAACAGTCAGGTTTATATTCTAAACTGGCATACACCACTCTATTATTTTATATTATTATGCTATAAAATGGAATATCAGCCATAATGTATACTCCATTCTTGTAAACCATGCGTAAGCAATGCCGTTTTCTTGGTCGATTCGATACGGATAATTTGCTTTCATAATTCTTTCTCCCTGTGTTTATAAAACAGATTACTCCACCAAAAATCAACAAACCTTTAAACCTTCTCCAATAGTCAAACTACCGCTGCATGCCTGAGGGTACAAAAAAGCTACCATCCCCCCGGCATCCCTTGGAAGTGGGTTACATTCGGTGTACTATTTGTCCAAGGCTAAAATATTTCTCGCATTCAGACTATAGATATGCTCCTTTATATTATCAGACAGATTCAACTGTTCAATTCTGTCAAGCTGTTCGTCAATGCTTGCATAAGGTGTATCCGTACCGAAAACAATATGTTCATAACCGAAAGAGTCTATTGCCTGCTTAATATCACTGCCCTGAATTCTCTTGGAGCTTGAAGTATCAAAGTAGACATTTTTTAGATTTACGCCACTTTCTCTGAAAAGGTCTGTGCCGGTCAAATGCCCGATAATGAACACCGCGTTTTGGTTTTCCCCAATAAAGCGCAGCAGCTTCAGGGCTTCTTTTTTTGAATATAAATGAATGAAAACCGGCAATTTATTGGAAGAGGCAATATCGGAAAGATTTTTAAATTCCATACCGTCAATCCTGAATGGATTCCATGCCTGATGCAGTTTGATTCCCTTGGGCCGATATGTTTGAATACTATTTTCCAAATTGTTCATGTGTCCTGCATCAAGCGGGTTTACCCAGAGAAACTGGATAATCAGCTCAGGGAGCCGGTTCTTCAATTCGCAGACAAATTGATTGCCGTCGCCGTTATCTTTGAAAAAATGATTATAAGCCATTCGGTTCATCCGGTTCATCATATAAATGCTGTCGGGCTTCTGTTTAAAAGGCATACCCGGCGGCTCCCTGAGATTTTGGATGTTCTTGGGGCTTGTACATAAAGCAATTTTCTCTATATTGTACTTTTCGGCCATACTTTTTATGGAATCTACTGTGCCGTAATTGCCTGCCGCATGGGCGTGAATATCAATCAACATAAATACCTCCGCATACACACTATCTATTGATTATACTACGTTTTTCCGGAAAAGCGAATGAGCAGTTAATCATCCAGCTTGAACTGCTCCATTACCGATACAAGGTTTTGGGCTAACGCATCCAAGCTCTTAGCTGTTTTATCCATCTCGTCAATTGAGTTTATCTGTTCCTGGGTGGAAGCTGCTGCCTCCTCTGTGGAGGCAGCTGTCTGCTCCGATACAACAGATATACTTTCCATACTGGACATAACCTGCTCTTTGAACTTATCCAAATCATTGACAATCCCCGACATCATACCTATATTGGTTGTCAGCAAATCTGTGGCTTTATTGATTTCCGAAAATACCTGAGTTGTTTCTCCAACCATATCACTTTGCTCTTTTATGGTCAGATCCGCTCTGCGAACCATATCGGTGGAGCTTTGCGTTTGATTTAGTATCTTTGCTACAAGAGATTGAATTTCTTTCGTAAAGCTGTCTGACTGTTCGGCAAGCTTTCCGACCTCTTCTGCTACCACAGCAAAGCCCTTTCCCGAGTCTCCCGCCCTTGCTGCTTCTATTGCAGCATTTAAAGCCAACAAATTAGTCTGACCTGCAATTGTTTTTAACATAGCCGTAATATTTTCTATGCCTTTAACATATTGGTTCAGTTTACCCATTTCCATTACAACATTTTCAGTGATCCGATTTGTTTCAATCGCCTGTTTCTTAAGCAAATCCATCGTCTTGATTCCGTTTGAGGTCATACCTCTGACATCCTCTGAGGTACTCCCCATCACCTTTGTGCTTTCTACTGCATTGTTAATTTTAGCCGCCAGCCGGACAACATTCTCAACACTGCTTTCAACTTCCAATGCCTGTCTGGAAGAACCTGCAGCCACTTCTTCTATGGCTTGTGCAATCTGTGAGGAAGCTCTTGCCGACTCCCGGGATATTGCCAGCATCTTATTTGATGAGGTTTTAACCTGGCTTGCTGCCTCCTTGCTTTGGATTACAAGATTTTTGATCTGAGAAAGCATTTTACTGAAACCCTCTGCCAGTTTACCGATTTCATCGGCTCTGTCAGATTGGATAATAACTCTCAAATCTCCCTTTTCAATACTTCCCATATTGTCCATAAGCTTTTGCAAGGCCCTGGTTATAGACAGGGAAAACAGGATTCCTATCAGTATGGAAAATATAATCAGAATTACTCCAAGAAATGCAACCCTTAGCTGGATATTCTTTGTTATGGCTGCAATCTCACTCATGGGCATTGCCGTGACGAATATCCAGCCTGTTGTCTTTGATTTTGTAAAGGAGACGATATAGCTCTCTTCTTTATATTTCTGGACAAACACCGAAGTTTCTCTTTCTTTTGAGTATTCCAGGGACTTTTGAAGCAAAGTGTTGGTATCCAGCCTTGCATCTTCCTTTGATATTTTTTCGGTCTTTCCTGTAATGATCCGCTGGTTATTGGTTATGACATAAGAGCGTGCATTTTTTCCCACGTGCACGCTGGATAAAATGTCCTGGAATGCGTTTTCTTTAATATCCAGTAAAATAATTCCGCTGATTCCTTTGCTGTCATAATTTTTTAACGCCTTTCCGTATGAAAGCACATACTCTTTATTATAGGATGAGGGGAGTCCTTCATTGTGTTCATTGAGCCAAACCCCTTTCTCCGACTCTGATATCGTTTTAAACCATTTTGTCTGTGCCAGTTTCATTTCTTTGGAAAGAAAAGCCGGATATCCCAACGCATCACCATTACTTTTAATTATAACGCCGCTGTTAATTACCTCCGGATAGTTGGCTGATATATTCTGAATTACTTTCATCGCATTGGCAGAACTTGAACCATTATGGCTTTTCCCATTTATATAATCCGTGGCCGCAGGATCAAACGTAATTTGGTTTATGTATCCTTGTTCAATTTGTTTCAAGGTTATTTCATAATAGTTCAGCGTCTGTGCGGTCGCATTGGACAAATTCACTTTTGCGTTACTTATAAGATCGGAGTTTGATGTACTTACTGCTATATAGGCAACCAGAAATACAGGAAAAACAATCAATATTACAAAAATTGAGACTAATTTAATCTTTAAGCTGTTGAAGTTAATATGAAAAGTAAATGGTCTCCGATTTTTTCTTTTGCCGGCTTTAATTTCTTTGTATGCATCAATCTGTTGTAAGGACCTTTTCATAACAGTTTCTCCCCTCATTGTTTTCCTTTGGGTACCCTCTATCGACAATGTACAATACGTTTTTGAGTGGTTAATTTGCCTTGCCGCAAGCCAAATTATCTCACTCAAAAATCGCCGATCTCACTCTGAGATATTTGGGCAATTTTCGAGGAGGATGGATGCAGCCTTGCTGACGCAAGGCAAGGACGACGACAAAGAAAAGCGGCAAAATAGCCGGCGTGAGGAGTGTTATACATTGTCAATAGAGGGTATAAAAGAAAGTAATAGATTTTACGTTCCGGGACATATAATAAAATCTCCTCCTTACAAATAAATTATTGTGCGGAAGAGATATTATTTAAAAATTATTCAGTATCAAAAACACATCTATATTATTCAAACTAAAGAGCACCATTGTCTTTAATTAAATTTGCCATTCAAGCATTCAATTTTTGATATTTCTGAATACAATCAAAACCAACAGCCAGAAGTAATACAAGTCCTTTAGTTACCATCTGGACATATTGACTTACATTAAGCAGTACAAGCCCGTTGCTTAGCACACCAATGATTAGCACACCGGCAACAACATTTGATATTTTTCCCGATCCGCCGTTAACACTGACACCGCCCAGAACGACTGCAGTCAGCACATCAAATTCAAAACCTTTACCGGCAAGCGCCTGGCCGGAATTTGTCCTTGAAAGCAGCACTATGCCTGCTATGCCTGCAAACAATCCGGAAAGCGTATAGACCAAATATTTAACCCTCTTTACATTTATTCCTGATAAGTTCGCAGCCTCTTCGTTACTGCCAACTGCATAAAAGTATCTGCCAAAAAATGTCTTGTTCAAAATAAATGAGCCAATCACAAAGATAATAATCATAATGATAACAGGTATTGGTATAAGACCTATGTATCCCTGCCCCAGAACTGTGAAAGCTTTAGGAAAGCCAAATATGGGAAGGCCGCCGCATATAATGTAGGCAACACCCTCAAGAATCGTCATAGCGCATAAAGTTACAATCAGCGGCGGCATTTTTATATTTGAGATAATCCATCCGTTAATGAAACCGATGGCCGCACTCATGGCAAGCGCAATAAGAGCAGCCGAGACTGGATCAACATTGGCCTTGACCATCAGCCAGGCGGCTACGATATTGACTAAAGTTATTACTGACCCGATTGAAAGGTCAATACCCCCAAGTAAAAGTACAAATGCCATACCTACTGCAGCAATTCCAAGCATAGATATCTGGCGGGCAACGTTGAATAAATTTGAGGGGACTAAGAATGCCTTGGATGCCACTGAGAATATAATTATAAGTAAAAGAAGCACGACAAATATTCCGTATTTTTTTAATCCAGCTACAAATTTCATAATATTATTCCTTTCCCTTGACGATTGATGCATAGCTCATGATTAGTTCCTGATTGAACTCCTGTCTGGCGATTGTGCCTGTAATCCGGCCTTCGGACAGAACAATGATTCTATCCGACATTCCCATTATCTCTTCCATTTCCGATGAAATCATGATAACGGTTTTTCCTGATTCAACCAGCAGGTTAATCAATTTATATATCTCATATTTAGCTCCTACATCAATCCCTCTCGTAGGTTCATCCAATATGATCAGGTCAGGATTTGAAGCAAGCCATTTACCGAGAATTACTTTTTGCTGATTACCACCGCTCAGATTTTTTACAATTTGCATGATATCAGGTGTTTTGATCTTAAGCTCCTTGCAGTATTTATCTGCTATTTCCCGTTCCTTGTTCTTATTGATAACAGAACAGAATGATATCTTTTCCAATATGGCCATGCAGATATTGCCTTTTATATCAATCGATAGCAAAGCACCCTGTCTCTTCCGGTCTTCCGGAACAAGAACAATCCCATGGTTTATAGCTTCCCGTGGGGTTTTCAGAGAAATTTCCCTGCCTTTAAAAATAATCTGCCCCTTTGTTTTTGGCTTCACACCAAAAATCAACTCGGCAAGCTCCGTTCTCCCGGCACCTATCAACCCGGCAAAGCCCAGAATCTCTCCGCGCCTTATTTGAAATGATACGTCAGTAAGGCCATTGCCATACAAATTATTTACCTCCAGCAGAACCTCTTCTTTTATACACGGTATACGGGCAGGATATGTTTCTTTCAGCTCTCGTCCCACCATCAAGGATACAAGTAGGTTTACATCTGTTTCAGAAGTGTTTAATGTTTTGATTTTCTCTCCATCACGCATGATTGTTATTCTGTCAGCCAATCTAAATATTTCATCCAATCTATGAGATATATAAATAATGGTTACACCAGCACTTTTTAATTTGTCAACCATTGCAAACATGCGCTCAACTTCTGATTTCGTCAGAGGTGCCGATGGTTCGTCCATGATCAATATCTGAGCTTTTTGAGATACAGCTTTTGCAATTTCAACAATTTGCTGATATCCTACAGATAAATTTTTAACCAGCTCATTTGGTTCAATATCAATATCCAGTTGTTCAAATATCTCTTTTGATGCTTCAATCATTGCTTTTCGGTCAATGATCATACCTTTTCTTATTGCCCGGCCTAAAAAGATATTTTCAGCTACCGATAACTCTCCAACCAGATTAAATTCCTGGTATATAACTGCAATTCCATTTTCTTTAGATAACTTTGGCGTCATTGATGAAATTTCTTTTCCATTAACAATGACCTGTCCGCTGTCAGGAACAACTGCGCCGGTACAGGTTTTGATCAAAGTTGATTTACCTGCACCATTTTCACCTACCAGGGCATGAACTTCACCTTTTGCAACCTCGATGGTAACATTGTTTAATGCCATTACCCCCGGATAGGTCTTTACAATATTTTTAAGCTGCAAAACCATGTTATCCCCAACCATGAATTTTCCTCCCTTAACCAGAAAATTTATAACTGACCTGAGATTACAAAACTTCCTGTTCATCTCAGGTCAGTTCTATTTAAATGTATAAGCTCTGCTATTTATAATATTGGTTAAGGTTATCTTTCGTAACAGGAGTGGTATCGCGGTAGATTTTCTTTTCAACAGGTTCTCCTGAAACAAGTTTCTTCAGCCAGCTGTGGATTTCAGCTGCTATCTTGTCCGGTCCGCCTGTGATGAGAACAGACATTCTGATAGCTTCATTTTTAGACATTGCAGCCAGCTCTTCATTAGTTGCATCGGCGGCAAAGATACCAAAATCGTCTGTAAGTTTCCCTGAAGCTTTTACCGCTTCATTGGCTCCGACTGCACCGCCTCCGCCAATACAAGCGATAACTTTAATATTGGGATTGGCCTGGAGGATTGTTTCGGTCTTGTTTTGACCTTCGGTAGGATTGATTGCACTGCTCTTAGCTACAATCTTGGCATTCGGGGCATTTTCCTTGATCCCGTCAACGATACCGCTGCCTCTTTTCACCAGGATCTCCAGCTGCGGATAATCCAATACTGCAACCTCACATTCGCCTTTGAATTTATCGTTGATCCATTTTGCAGTCTGTTCTCCGATTATTTTCCCTAAGGCATAATTATCAATCAACCAGTTAACATCAGAATTTTCAATATCTTCATCCCAGCAAAAAACTTTGATACCTGCTTGTCTAGCCTGTCCCAATACAGTTTCCAAAGCTTTCGCTTCTGATGGCTGGATGACGATCACATTGACACCACTGGAAATAAAGTTTTCTACTTCTTGTATTTGAGTTGCAGGATTGCTTTTGCAATCCAGATATGTAATACTTCCACCGTCTGCCTCTATAAGTTTCTTTAACTCTTCACACGAACTTGCGAATATCTGATTGCTTAAATCATTAACGGTCATACCAACTTTTAATACTGCTTTCTGCGCCCCTGCGGCATCATTGTCTTTTACTTCAGCGGATTTTTCTGCAGTACTGCTGCCTGATAATCCTGCGGGGTCACCTGCAGCACCTCCGCAGCCTGCCAGCATTGTTACCAGAACGGCAACACATACAAGAATTGATAGAAACCTTCTTTTCATATTACTTCCTCCTTTAAATTATAAAAAAGTATTTGTTTATGAGCAATTAGCCTCAATATAGCTAACTACTAGTCTGTAATTTACTTTCCTAATCTATAGATTCCAAAGCATAACAAGAAAATTTACTGACAGGTATAAGCCCCATCTACAATAAGGTCATGTCCCGATGTATATGTTGAAGCACCGCTCGCCAGATAAAGCACCGCACCAACCAATTCCTCCGGTCTTCCCATGCGGTGCATAGGCATCAGCGGCATCCACGCATCCTTCAATTCCTTTGGTGTATCAACCGACATAGGGGTAGCTATATATCCCGGGCTAAGGCTGTTTACACGAATGCCGTAATCTGCCCACTCAATCGCAAGAGATTTTGTAAGATGCATAACACCTGCTTTGGAAGCATTATAAGATGCCTGCCATTGGGGAATGTTTACAATAGTACCGGACATGGACGCCATATTAATTATACTTCCTTGAATACTCTTTTCAATCATCACTTTGCCTGCAGCACGAGCCACTATGTATTCACCTGTCAAATTTATGTCTACAACTCTTCGCCATTCATCAACTGTTGCATCAATCGTAGACTTATGTATACAAATACCTGCATTATTAAATACAATATCAATAGTGCCGGAACGCTTTAAAACCTCAGAGATTGCAGCATCCACCTGTTTTTCATCAGTAACGTCAGCTATGATACTATAAGCTTTTCCGCCATCCTCTGTAATTAATTTCACTGTTTCAGCAGCTTCAGACAGTTCAAATACAGCTACTTCAGCTCCTGCCCTGGCTAACCCTCTTGCTACAACCTGACCAATTCCCCGGCCCGCTCCGGTTACAATGGCAACCTTTCCCTTAAGTCCAAAAAGTTCATTTAAGTACATAAATAATCCTCCACTTCTTTATCATCCTATATTTATTTATCACTTCTAATAATTAAGCAGCGGAACCTTGCTCATGCATTCTTTTATTTCTTCCAGGCTTGGAAGAGCAGTAATGGCACCGCCTTTGGTTGTTGTCAGTGAACCTGCTGCATTTGCAAATGACAGGACATTCTCTAATTCCGCTTTTGACATATTTCTAATATCTGAGAGCTGCTTTCCTCTGATCTTGTAATGGACCGCACCTAAAAATGCATCTCCGGCACCATTTGTATCAATTGTCTTCACATCGTAGGCAGGCAGAATTCCGAATATTTCACCCTTTCGGTAACATGCTCCCTTAGCCCCCAATGATACCAGTATTAAAGCGGCACCCTCTTTTGAAAGCAGCATTGAACCTTTAACAAGATCCTTCTCTCCTGTGAGTAAAATCATTTCTTCCTCCGACACCTTTATTATATCGGCGAAGGTAAGACCCAACAGCATTTGCTCTTTTGCTTTTTCCGCACTATCCCAAAGCAAAGGTCTGTAATTGGGATCGTAACTGATGATGCATCCTTTTTTCTTTGCATGGCTGACTGCGTAAAGAGTTGCACTTCTGGAAGGTTCATCCGTCATGGAGACTGAACCGAAATGTAAAATATGGCTATTATCTATGATTAATTCATTAACATCCTCCGGCTCAAGCATCATGTCAGCACCGGGTTTACGATAAAAACTGAACGAACGGTCACCCTTATGGTCAAGCTGAACAAAAGCAAGTGTTGTATTTACCGTTTCAGAGGTCACCAAACCTTCTGTGGAAATCCCTATGTCCTCCAATGTATCTCTCAGAAATGCACCAAAACTATCCTTCCCAACTTTGCCTATAAAGGCTGTCTTTCCTCCAATACGGCTATTTGCTGCCAGTACATTGGCCGGTGCTCCGCCCGGCTTCCGGGCAAACAGCAAATCACCACGCTGATTGTTACCGGCAGGGGTAAAATCTATGAGCAATTCTCCGATTGCGGTTACATCAAACAAGAGCTTTTACCTCCAACTTTTTCACAGTATTTGATTAAACTCTATTTTTTCCGCATTTGGCCCCTTAATTCTGAAAAATTTTACACCGCGCTCCCAAAAAGGGAGAAACTGGATCTCTCTATCAAGCAGCAAATGCCCTTCAGTCTTGAGCATATCAAAAACTTTTTCTACGTCTGTCACATCTATTGCGATATGATCAATGGCACCATCTGTTTCACAAGCATTATTATTTTGGTAGGTTTCGATAATTAAATTTTTTAACTTCAGGAATGCAACCTTTTCATTTGCAGCCTCATTTACTGTCTGAAGTGCAGTTTCAAAACCAAGGCTGTTATAGAATCCAATGGTCTTCTGAATATCGTTTGTGGGTATACCAATATGCTGAATACCAGTCACAAATTTTGATACTGACATATGCATACTCCTTAATTCGCTATTTTAACAACTGATTTTACAATATTAGCCTTATCCCGCACACTTAAATCCATAGCGTTCTGTAAATCCTCAAATTCGAAAATATTTGTGATAATACCTTTAAGATTTACTTTGCCGTTTGCAACTGCGTCAATAGCCATTGGATAAATATGCCTGTAACGGAATACAGTTTTAAAACTCAGCTCTTTGTCCAAAGCAAGGCTCATGGGCAGATTCATCATGCCTGTCTTTCCGTAGCCAACCAGTACAATCGTGGCACCTTTTTTAACCATATGTATTGTCTGCTGTGTTGTGATTTCAGTGCCGGCAGTTTCAACTGCAAGGTCACAGCCCACGCCTCCCGTCAACTCCAATACTGCTTTGACCGCATCCTGCTCTCCGGCGTTGATAACTCCGGTTGCTCCCAATTCCATTGCCTTATCCAGACGCTTCTGCATAACATCAACAACATATACTTTGGAAACTCCCATTGCTTTAAGTGCCATCATTGTAACAAGACCAATACATCCCGAACCGGTAACAACGGCAGTTTGCCCTGCATGAGCTCCACCCTGCATGCCGGCATGAAAACCAACTGCCAGGGGTTCAATCAATGCACCTTCAAGAGTACTAACATTATCGGGAAGTTTAAAACAAAGCTCTGCCTCATGTGCCACATATTCCTGAAATACGCCGTCAACGGGCGGAGTTGCAAAGAATATTACATCGGGGCAAAGGTTATATTTTCCGGTTTTGCAGAATTCACACTGACCGCAAGTCTTGCCAGGTTCAAGTGCAACGCGGTCCCCCACCTTGAGATGCTTTACTTTTTTGCCCACTTCCACTACAGTACCACCCGGTTCATGTCCCAGAACAAATGGAGGATTTACTATGTAATCACCTATTCTGCCAGTTTCATAATAATGCAGGTCAGAACCACAGATGCCTACATATTCAATTTTTACTAAAACCTCATTGTCCGCAGTTTGTGGGATGTCCTTTTCAGTAAAGCCCATTTTACCTATCCCTTCCATAACTGCAATCTTCATTTTTCCTTGCACGTAACCAACCCCTCCCAATTCATTATGAAAGTCACTTTATTAAAGTATTTACAATAAATACTTTATATAAATGACTTAATTAACATTATAGGTATAACCCTCCTGCTTGTCAACATGAATTTTATCAATACTCACGGTAATTGTATGAGATCACTTATTTCCTCATTTTCCCAATAATGAGTACATTTCATTAACATAGCTTTGTTTTTTTACCTTGTAAATCTATGAAAAATAGGTTATATTAATAACCATTAATAAAACACTTTATATAAACTATAAACTAAACAGAAAGGTTAGATTAAATGAAATATAATAAATCAAATAACATAGATGTAAAAAAAGAAAACCGAAACCGTATTTATAAACTGATTTGTGAAAAGGAAAGAATTTCAAAACCTGAAATTGCTTATCTTCTTGGTATCAGTATGCCTACTGTTATGCAGAATGTGAAATCCTTACAGGATGAAGGCTTGGTAGAGGAAGCCGGTGTTTTGGGGTCTACCGGAGGAAGAAAGGCAGTAGCAATATCCTGCGTGGAGAATGCAAGATATTCAATCGGGGTAGATATTACCCGAAACCATATAAGTGCAGTACTAATAAATTTAACCGGGAATATCGTTGAAGGTATCCGGGTATCGAAAAAATACCAAAACACGCTGGACCATGCACAGGAAATGGGGAAACTTATTGATAATCTGATTGAAAAATCCGGGATAAACCCTTCGAAAATATTAGGAGTGGGAATTTCTGTTCCAGGGATTTTGTCAGATGATGGATTAACTTTAGTGAGTTCCTATGTTTTACAGGTTACCAATGAAAGGTTTGCAAACTATCAGAATTATATCAAGTATCCCTATCTTTTATGTAATGATGCCAATGCTGCAGGCATTGCAGAAATGTGGAATAGAAATTTGCTGAAAAACGCAATTTATCTCTCTTTGAGCAATACGGTTGGTGGTTCGATTCTTCTGGATAACAAGATTTATTTAGGTGAAAACCAGCGCGGCGGAGAATTTGGACATATGACAATTGAGCGCAACGGATTACAATGCTATTGCGGCAAGAAGGGCTGCCTTGATACTTATTGCTCAGCCTTGGTTTTAGCAGAACATACAAACGGAAATCTTGCTGACTTTTTTGACTTGTTGAAAAAAGGTGATAATAAAATAGAAGCAGTATGGGAAAATTATTTGGATTATCTCGCCACGGCCGTTAATAATTTACGTATGTTTTTTGACTGCAGTGTAATTTTAGGCGGTTATGTCGGGGCTTATATTGATGAATATATAGACAAATTGAAAGAAAATATCGCAAATTTAAATACCTTTGAGATGGATGGCAATTATGTAGAAGTATGCCATTATAAGCGGGAAGCTGCCGCTGTAGGAGCTGCCTTGCTTCATATCAAGCCGTTTATTGATAGCATTTAAAAGGCCTTGTTATGAAATATTTTTTCAGGTGTTAATTTTGGGTGCTGAACAGTCAGCATTTATCTAAGGCAGCACATTCAGTGACCCGAAATTGCAATTTGAAATGGGAGTCGAGTGGGTTAAAAGATATCCCAAAGGATATCCTTATCTCTAGTGAAATTGTCAAGCAAACTGTAATATAATCACGTAAATTTTTTCTTAAACCAATCAATTATTTCGGGGAACACTTCATCCAGGTAATCCTGTGTACAGTGTTCTGCCTGCTCATAATATTTCAATGTCTTCTCCCCCTTTGCCCATCTCATTACTTTGTCCGCATGCAGTTTTGGTGCAGGCATAACCTCATCCCTCCCTGCATGATAGAATAGTAACGGCACCTCTAAGCCCGGATCCCGTTCAATATCCCAATCAAATTGTCCAACCGCCTGTTCAAGCGTCTCACAACCGGTCATATATGTGACTCCCCGCTGCCATATGGGATTAAGCTTTTTTAGTCCGTTTAATCCACCTATAAAAACAAGCCCGCTATTTCCTGCCACACATTTTACCCGCCTGTCTTGGGCCGCACACATCGGCGCCAGATATCCACCAAGACTAAAACCGATAATGCCGATTCGTTCCATATCAATTCCATATGCCGGATGCTGTTCAAACCAGTCAATAATTGCCGATACTGCCTTGGGGTATTCCTTTACATCAAATTTCATATCCTTCCACATTTCGCCTTGGCCCGGTCCGTCAAACGTAAAGAAATTAAACCCATTTTCCCTAAAAATATTCCCTTGCGAATTACCCTCTGCCTCTTTTATATTATCCATTCCGTTTACAAATATAATAAGGGGGCTGTTGGGTACCGGCGAAAGCCTCAGGTATCCTGGAATTTTCACCCCGTGAAACGGTACATCAATTCGTATGGGCCTACCCTTTTCATCGTAGAGACTTATTGCTCTTTGATAGCTTATTCTCGCTTTTTCCTGGGTTTTTTCCTTTTGTATGCTGTCGATAAAAAATATATGCTGTCCGATATGATAACAGCCTACGGCTTCTTGAAATAATGCCCGCGCTTTTAATTGATTTCCTTCTTTTAATGCTTTTTCTGCCTTCTGAAAAAGTTCATCTCCTTCTATGGTCCATTGGTCGCACCATTGCAGCCAGCCTGATATTCTTGCTACCACCCTCTTTAATCTCCCGTAATCTATTCCGAAAGATAAGAATCTTCCATACCACCTGTGATAAACTCTGTCCTCATTAAAAATAAACTTAAATGCAAATTTCTCTTTCAAAGTTAAATTGACCATAAAACTCCTCCTTGCTTTTTTAGCATATTTGAGACATCCTCACCCATTCGGCCGTCTTGTACTCAACACGCTGCAATAGCATTAAGTCAAAAATTTTTGCAGCCGCGGAATGTTCATTCTAGTACAAGTGTACTAATTCATGTTTTATATTAGTACACTTGTACTAAAACGTCAAGTATGATATTCTAAGTATGGAAACTTTTTTGGAGGAATGTCATGACAACCAAGAGGATGATTTTGGAGAAAGCTATTGAATTGTTTAACAGAAATGGATACACCGCAGTCTCCATGCGTGATATTGCAGATGCAACCAATAAAAGCGTAGGCAATATTACCTACTACTATAAAAAAAAGTCCGATTTGATCTGTGCCATTGTTGAACTTCAATATGAAGATTTTCAATCTTTAAATCTTAAAACAGATATTAATATAATTGATTTTAATGAGCAATTGAAAACGATGATTAACTTTCAAAAGAAATACTATTTCTATTTTAGCAATATGATAGAATTGCGAAAAAGCTATCATGAAGTATTGGAATTCCAATCAAAGGTAAGACAAACGCTTATTATGCACTTTTGCCAAATCATCGAAAACTTTGAAAGGAAAGAAATATTCAGGTTATCTCTGGATAAAAAACTCCATGAGCGATTGGCAAAAGGAATCGTATTATTGATGATGTCATGGATACAACAAGTTTCACCGGAGGATATGGAACAATATGATGAACTTTTAAATATTGTCTGGAGCATCCTGTATTTTAATTTGACGGAAAAGGGTATCATTTTGTACAATGAGATCATTTAACAGCCTGGGTTCCGGTGGTTCGCTTCTAATTTGGCAATTGCTGTGCACACAGTCAGTATGCTGGTGCTTTTTCAAATGAACTTTCAATAGAATGGCAATGCAGTCGCAATTGCATTAGTTCAACTATTTTCGGGGCCTTTCCAAAACCAATGCCGAACCGATATCCTTCAAGCGCATGCACAAATCTTCTCTTTCATGCACCGGTCCACTTCGCAAGTCGGTAACGACAGGTACCTCTTTAACATCAAATTCCAGAACCTCAAACATGTGTTTCGTATAATCAATATACGACTTGAATAAGCAGGCATCAGGATTGCCCTGATTAAACGAAAGAATCAGCTTTTGCTTCACGGCATTTTCTTTAAAAAACGGAGAGAATCTCGGAGAAAATCGAGCAAACAACCTGTCGGTGAATATCTTCCCCTGGGCACTCATCTGCCCCATGTAAATCGGTAAGCCTAAAACAATGGCGTCGGCATGCTCAATCGCGTCATAAATTTTCTGCATATCGTCATTGATAACACAACCCTGGTCTCCCTTGTGGCAGGCCCAACACCCCCTGCACGGTTTGATGTCAAGATCGCTGAAACTGAAGGCCTTGGTTTCGTCACCCTGCTCCTTTGCACCTTCCAGTATTTTGTTTACGATAAAGGCGGTATTGCCTGCTTTACGCTGACTTGCAATAATTCCGATAATATTCATCCTATTTCCTCCAATTAGTATTGGGATCGTCCCGTTGGAAACAGCTTTTGTGTCCCCGGACCCATAACAACCGTAACACAATTTTGTGTCCTCGTCAACAAAATTTTTGTATTAAAAATGCAGCCATTCCAAATAGAGCCGGGCTGCCTATTGATTCTGTTGTTAATATTTCCATCATTAGGTATTTTTTTGTTAAGTATTTTTGTAATACTTATACCCAATAATTTGATATTTCATAACGTGATTTAGAAGGAATATGGTCATATTATAATTTATCACACCATCCAGACGTAACATCTACACCCAGTTTTTTTATTTCTGCATCCAAATGCCTATTATACTTTTCCGCGAAATTAAGCATACTGTCATATTGTTCCTCAGTTACCTGCTCAAATACAGCTTTATCCCGCTCTTGAGACTCTTTGTGCAATTCCTCGTGGATTTTGTAAATGGTTTTTCCTTGCTCGGTAAGCCTAAAATATATTTCTTTCCTGTTATCCGGCTTCTGATAGCTTTCGATAAGACCTTTTTCTATGAGCCTCTTAGTTAGTTTACTTATGGCACTCCTTGTCATATAAAATGACTCCGCAAGTTTTGTCACATTGGAATCTTCGTTTCTTCCAATGGATTCGATACAATGTACTTCAGAAGGATTATAACCTTTAAGGCTGACTTTCATTTTAAAACCATCAAGCCAAATTCTCTTGTTAAATAAGTCCCAAAAACCCATCATAACCTGTTCTTCTTTGTTCACGGCCTTCCCTCCACTCGTTGATGCATTAAAAATTATAATATATTTTTGTGTCTTTTTCAACATTTTGCATAATCAATCCAGGGTTAAAAAAAGCAGAGACAGGCTTGATTCAAGAAAAACTCATGCAGTTTACTTAAAACTAGAAAGCATTGTTTCTATATTGTCATCTGTAAAACCATACCATGCGGCCTCTGTTTTCTCGCTTTGCTTTTTGACAGCCGATAGGAAATCATCCTCCGTGGCACTCCCATGATCGACAAAATATGAAACGCTCTGATTATTGTTGGAATCATAACCAGATTCACAATAGCTTATTTTATCGACCGAGTAAGCATTTTCTGTGAATTTTACCGTGCCGAACCCATAATCCGCCGCACCGCCGGAAAAAGAAAATGTTCCATCAGCTCTTAATTCCATAAAAGCCCTATACCACAAAGTGTAGCCATAAACTACTCCATCCTGATAACGCAGAACCTCGAATCCATAATAGTCGTCGTTATTCACGACCAGCCAAAGGATAACTTCCGGCGTGCCGTCATTTTCCAGATCAACAATTGCAAGCTTTGTCGCTTTTGCAGTAACGCTGCTGTCATCGCTGACAGCCTGGTTCAATTGGGTAATATTCAAATTTTTGTTGGCATCGGTGCTGAAAAATTCGGCCTTGTTTTGTAACACCGACTGATACGCGCTCAACGGTGATGTACCCGACGACGTGGCCTCAGAGCTATCTATTGGGACATCACTTGTCGCTGATGCTGCACCTGACTGCGCAGGTACCGGAACTTCGGCAGCTGACGAAGCAGGTTGGTCGGAAGACACTGCAGAACTGTCAAGAGTACCGGAAACACCGACATTTTGTGAACAGGCACTAAAAATGAGCAGAAGCACGGACAATAACAGTATAGCTGCTGCTCTCCTAAAAAAATGTACATGTTTCATTTACAATCACTCCTATATTTATAAGTTTATATAATTTCAGCAAATTGTTGAATAGTAAATTTCTGCCGGAATAAAAGCAATAATATCTATCTTTCACTAATTTTAGACACTTAAGCTTATCACTTTGTTCCATTTTTCTTACTCCGGAAAAATCCAGATTAATCGGTTATTGAGCTCATGGAGTTAGAGCCACAGGAATTTTTAGAACAATTTTACCGTGTAAAATTTTCATTTTCGAGACTGTATTCCTCCAAACCACAATTTGTCATCAAAATTGTGGCTTCCACATGCCTTGAGGATACAAAATTAAATATTTACATAATATCAATATCTTTTGAGTTGAAAATGCCCCCATTTCCTAATTCGAATATCCCTCCTGCCCCTATCTCAAAATGTTTCTTTGCAATACCTAAATCAATCAGATCCATTGAATAGTCACCCGCAATTTGCGCGCTTAAAATGTTGTTTTCAAATTTAAATATTGCTTTCTGTGTATTTTTAGCACTTGGGGCAAGTAATACAGCTTTCATTCCTTCTTGTACCCATTGAGGCAAAGGTTGATCGCTTACAATTCTTTCTTCCATGTTCTTTACTTTTCTGTGTGAAATTGACCGCATCATTTTTTCCTTTAATGAGGGCGCTGCCACTTTACCTACTAAAACAACACAAGCCAATTCCTCATTGTCACCAACAATTATTTCGTCCTTGTCAAAGGTGCCTCCAACCCAGCAGGTTCCCAAACCTAAATCAGTTATGGCAAGTACCAGATCTTCTCCGTAATATCCAATCTTCTCCCTGAAATTTTTGTCCTCTTTTTTTCCTTTCATCAATATAACGGAACGCACGTTCGCAAATAAGCCATAACTCTTTCTTAATTTCTGAAAAGCGCCGCTTCCATCCTCCAGAAATGCCATTGTTAAACCAGATGCTTTATTTAATTCGTTAACAAGAGAAATGATTTTTTCTTTTTCCTGATTTGTAATCGGCTCGCTTTCAAACTTTCTCCGTGAAATTCTATTTTCTATGGCACTGCGCATGAAATCACCTCCAAACTAAAACTGTTTATTATAATGTTTCCTGCCGATTTAAAAAATTATTCTTTCATAAAAATTGTCTCTGTCTTTGACGTTGCGTTTGTAACGCCTTGATTGTATAATAATACTTAAAATATAAAAACTCAAGAGGAATTGTACCTGACGTTACAAAGGAGGACTATTTGTTAATGAAAAATAAAAATAACGCATTACAGAATCAGATTGCTAAAGAAAGTATTTTCACGGCACTCATGATTTTAATGGAGCAAAAGAGTTTCAAAGAAATTTCTATCACTGAGTTAACAAAAAAGGCCGGGGTGTCACGTATGGCCTTTTACAGAAATTATAACCAGATGGAGGATGTGATTACTCTTTACCTGATGGAATACTTGGAAGACTATTCCAAACAATTGTTAAACAAAAAGAATTTTAATAATTACGAGAGTGCACGCTTATACTTTGCATGTTTCAGGAAGCAGGAAAAATTAATTGTGAATTTGATTCATTCTAATTTGACCAATTTAATATTTGAAAGCAACGTTGAATTCTTCCATGCCTTTTCTAAAAATATTGTATGTGAAAAACCATGTTCCTCCAAAAAACAAAAGTACCATGCTGAATTTATAGTAGGAGGTCTTTATAAGGTTTTAATCGAATGGGCAAAAAATGGTATGGTAGAAAGTGATGATGATATGGCAGGTTTTATTAATGCATTG
>JAEVZU010000306.1 GCA_023392075.1 Bacillota bacterium
GGGTGAGCGTCTGGCCATAGACCCGAATAAAAACAGCATTCTTTTCATGGGTGCCCGTGAGGGACAAGGGCTTTGGAAGAGTTCGGACTATGGAGCAACCTGGACAAAAGTAGCCAGTTTCCCCAACACGGGTACTTATATTCAAGATCCCACCGACACCAACGATTACCTGAACTATTATCCTGGGGTTGTATGGGTGACTTTTGATAAAAAGTCAAGTACTTCAGGGAATGCTACAAAAACAATTTACGTCGGTGTAGCCGATCTCAAAGAAAGTATATACCGCAGCAACGACGGAGGTAATACGTGGGAGGCTGTTCCGGGACAGCCGACAGGCATGCTGCCGCAGCACGGAAAGATGAGCCCAAAAGGCATACTGTATGTTCCGTACAACAACACCCAGGGGCCTTATGACGGAAGCACGGGAGATGTATGGAAACTTGAAACTGCAACCGGAGTATGGACAAGGATAAGTCCCATACCCTCCACGGATACGGCCAACTGCTACTTTGGCTACGGAGGACTGGCAATTGATCCGCAAAATCCCGACATTATAATGGCAGCATCCCTGAGTTCCTGGTGGCCTGACGGATATATCTGGCGCAGTAAGGACGGAGGTAATACCTGGTCCCCGATTTGGAGCATAGTAGGTTATCCCAACCGTGTCAACAAGTATACACTTGATATATCACAGGCACCGTGGATGGATTTTGGACAGTTAAAATCAATGCCAGAGACTTCTCCTAAACTTGGAGCGATGATGGCTTCGCTTGAAATAGACCCCTTTAACTCCAACAGATTTATGTTCGGTACAGGTGCTGGTATATGGAAATGCGATAATGCGGATAAATGGGATGACGGCACCATGGTAATAAAAGTTGGTTCCATTGGTATGGAGGAAACGTCGGTGCTGAGTCTGGTCAGTCCTCTGACCGGCCCAAATCTGGTAAGCGGTTTGGGTGACATCGCAGGCTTTTTACACACCGACCTGACAAAGGCCCACCCGTGGATTTTTGTACAGCCCAATCTTACCAGCAACCACTGTATAGATTACGCTGAAAACAATCCGCAGTTCTGGGTACGCTGCGGAGACGTGGACAAGCAATGGAATGCCAATACCAACCGCACGGGTTTTTCATATTCAGCTGGTGAAAACTGGTTCCAGGGCAACAGCGAACCCAACGGCATGCCCATGACCGGAGGAGGCGGTACAATAGCCGCAAACGCCGACGGTACTGCGGTTGTATATGCTCCTGCAGTAGACTATGTACCGGTGTGCTACTCCACAGACAACGGCAATACCTGGACTCCGGTAACAGGAGGGGTGCCGAACAAAGCAAAAGTGCGCTCCGACCGCGTCAACCCGAATAAATTCTATGCGTACAAGGACGGAGAATTTTACTACAGCACCGACAAGGGGAAGAGCTTTACAAAGTCGGCGGCAGCAGGTCTTCCGAAAAAGAGCAGCACCGGTAACTTCAAGGCTGTTTTTGGCAGAGAAGGGGATATATGGCTGGCTCCGGGAGGAGATAACACTGAAGGGATAAACGGTTTGTGGCATTCCACTGACGGAGGTAAATCCTTCACCAAGCTTTCCAATGTTCAGAAATCAGAAACGGTGGGCTTTGGCATGGCAGCACCGGGACAGAGCTATCCTGCCATATACATTCAGGGGGTAGTTGACAATGTACGCGGCTTCTACCGTTCCGACGATGCAGGAGCAACCTGGGTGAAAATTAATGATACAGCCAACCAGTTTGGTAATGCCAATGCGGATTTGACAGGCGACCGGAGGGTCTATGGCCGTGTATATATCGGTACTAACGGCTTTGGAATAAAAATGGGTGAACCCGCAGGTACAATTCCTGAGGTTACAGTAGGAGATCTGAATGGTGATAAAAGTGTAGATGCAACTGATTATGCACTGATGAAGATGTATCTTCTCGGCTCGATAAACGATTTTCCTGTTGAAAATGATATTATAGCAGGCGATCTCAATTCCGACGGTGTAATTGATGCGCTGGATTTTTCAGTATTTAAAAGGTTCCTGCTGGGTACCGTTACGAAATTGCCTTATTCTGATTGACTTTTCAATTGGGAAAGCAGCACCTGCTCCAGGTGCTTTCCCACTGGGTTCAGGAGCAATTGAAAACACAAAACTGGCTGATTTGGATGCAAATGGAGAAATAAACGCACTGGACTTTTCATTGCTGAAGCAATATTTGCTGGGAATCATTAGTAATTTTTCGGGACAGGCATAAGAAAATTGGAATTTTATAAGGAGGGTATTATATGGCAAGTACTATGAAGCATAAAAGGGGCTTCGGATTAAAAAAATTTTACCTATTTCTTTTGATATTGTGTTTATTGCTTTCTCAAATTACTTTTGCTTACGCATGGCAGTCTGACAACGGAAACGGCACCTTCAACAACCCGGTGATGTATGCTGACTATCCAGATCCCAGTATGATCAGGGTTGGAAATTATTTTTATCTGGCAACTTCCACTTTTGTCAATGTACCTGGGTTGGTTATCAGCAGATCCGAGGATATGGTCAACTGGGAAATTGTGGGCCATTGCATAGATACATTTACCGGAAACAATGCAT
>JAEVZU010000308.1 GCA_023392075.1 Bacillota bacterium
CTTAAGGATGTTGAAGAAGCACAGCAGAAGATTGTCAATATCATCCGTAAGTTAGAGGATGCAGGTGAGATAGTTATTTCCAGAGGCGGAGGAGATGAAATAATTGTCTAATAACAAGATATTTAAACATAATCAGGTAAATTTGGGAATCCCATTTTTAGTAAAGTCACCTGTAACATATCAGCCTCCGGTTTTACGTGTAAATAATCCCGGAATAGGCTTTGAGCCGGCTCAGCAGGAAGAGCTTCCGAAGGTGGATTACAAGGCTGTGGGTGAAGAAATCTTAAACAAGGCGAAAATTGAAGCAGATTACATAATAAAGGAAGCACTTCTGGAAGCCAAGGATATTATATCAAAGGCTTCCGTTGAAGTGCGGGAATTAAGGGATAAGGCTTTACAGGAGGCCGGAGAAGAAGGTTATAATACCGGCATCGCTCAGGCTCAGGAAGAATATGAGAGCCTGCTGCAGGAGGCAAGGGAGATAAAAGAGCAGGCAGGAATGGAATACAGGCAGGTATTGGATTCACTGGAGTCGGATGCGGTAAATACAATCATTGATATTGCCAGAAAAGTTATCAGTAAAGAACTTCAGTGTAAGGAAAATATCCTGCTCCTTGTAAAAGATGCTTTTGAAAAGTGTTCAAAGGATCATAAGGCCATGCTTAAACTATCTGAACAGGACTTTGACTATGTCAATGAAAATAAGGAACAGCTGGCCAACATGCTTCAAAGATCTGATGAAATTGAGATTAAAAAGGATTTATCTTTGAAGGAAGGCGGCTGTGTCATAGAAACACCTTTTGGAAGCATTGATGCCAGCGCAGATACAAAATTCGAAAAAATTGTAAATGACTTTGAAGAACTGCTGGAAGAAAAAATCAGTTAAGGTACGCTTTTGTGTACCTTGAACTATATTCAGGAGGTCGGAATTATAGTGATAGACCTTAAAAAGTACCATGATGCGTTGGATGCTAAAGATTATATTGACTACATAGGTAAAGTATCAAAGGTTGTAGGTCTTACTATAGAGGCCGATGGTCCGCAAGCCAGTATTGGCGATTTATGTCATATACATGTGGCGAGGGGAGGACCGCTTAAGGCGGAAGTAGTAGGATTTAAAGATGAAAAGGTCCTTCTCATGCCATTGGGAGAAATGACCGGAATAAGTCCGGGATGCACAGTTACCGCCAATGGTGACATTCTGAAGGTAGCGGTGGGAGAAGAACTGATTGGAAGAGTACTGGACGGACTTGGCAGGCCAATGGATGATAAAGGCTCTGTGAACACCAAAATCTTTTACAGGACCGACAATAAGCCTCCCAATCCCATGACAAGGAAGAGAATATCCGAACCTTTGCCTTTAGGAGTCAGAGCAATAGATGGTCTCCTTACAATAGGCAAAGGTCAGAGAGTGGGAATCTTTGCAGGCAGCGGCGTGGGTAAAAGTACTCTGATGGGTATGATTGCACGAAATACCAAAGCTGATATCAATGTAATCGCTCTGATAGGTGAACGCGGAAGAGAGGTCCGCGAATTTATAGAAAGAGATTTAACTGAAGAGGGGTTGTCAAGATCGGTAGTTGTGGTTGCAACCTCCGATCAGCCTGCACTCATAAGACTTAAGGGGGCAATGGTTGCCACTGCCATAGCCGAGTATTTCAGAGACCGGGGAAAAGATGTATTGCTCCTGATGGATTCCTTGACCAGATATGCTATGGCCCAGAGGGAAGTGGGACTTTCCATAGGAGAACCTCCCGTGTCACGGGGATATACGCCATCAGTATTTTCGGTTTTCCCGAAATTGCTGGAAAGAGCGGGAACTGATGATAAAGGCTCAATTACGGGACTGTATACCGTTCTGGTTGACGGTGATGATCTGACCGAGCCGGTCACAGACACGGCAAGAGGAATCTTGGACGGCCACATCGTGCTGTCAAGAGCACTTGCCAATAAAAATCATTATCCTTCAATAGATGTGCTGGCAAGTGTCAGCAGGGTAATGGGTGATATTATTGATAAAGAGCACAAAAAATGTGCTTCGGATATAAAAAAGACTATGGCTATCCACAGGGATGCGGAAGATCTCATAAACATCGGAGCCTATTTAAAAGGCAGCAATGAGAAGATAGACTACGCTATTGAATACATTGATGATATAACCGCTTTTCTGCAGCAGGAAACAGAGCACAAGGTGTCATTTGAAGAAGTGCATGAGAATGTATTGAATCTGCTGAAGTAGTTTACAGGCAGTTTCTACTATTATATTAGATATATTTGAAGAATGTTAACATAAAGAAGGTCATAATTGCCGGGAGGTGGGGTAATGCAGAAATTTGGTTTCAGGCTTGAATCGGTTCTTAAACTCAGAACTCAAATTGAGGATAATGCAAAAAACAGCCTTGCCCGTGCCGCAAGAGAATTGGAGTATCAGAAGGAATGCCTGAATGAAATGCAGGATGTGAAAGAAGCATCGATGAATAGCCTTTCTTCTGCAGTTGATCAGGGAATACCCGTATACCAGGTAAAAAATTACAACAGCTTCTTTGCCTTGATGAAGAATAAGATTATATTCCAGAAAGAAAATGTAAATAATGCACAAAATGATGTCGATATAAATAGAGGAGCTCTTATCAAGGCAATGCAGGAGCGCAAAATCATAGAGAAATTGAAAGAGAAAAAATATGAAGAGTTTTTAAAAGAAGAAAATAAATCAGAACAGCTTTTAATAGATGAATTAAACAGCTATAAATTCAAAGACGGTTCAGGAGAGAAAAATGCCCGATAAAAAAAACACCGAATTGCCGGAAGTTGAAGGAGCTTCAAAAAAATTGAATAAAAAGCCTGGTACTGATAAAGAAGGTCCGCAGAAGAACAGTATTCTGTTTTATGTTTTATCCATAGTGGCAGCATTATTGCTTGTATTTTTGATTGTCGGAGGCGCATTCTTTTTTGCCATTAAGAATAATGTTAACGGGATTGCCGACAATATGAGAGATACCATAGAAAAGATACCGGTAATGAATTTAGCGCTTCCGCCCAAACCGGAGCCTGAAGATGAAAAAAATATGACTGAAGAGCTGGTAAGACAGAAATACACCGAGATGAGAGCCGATAAATCGGAACTTGAGAAGCAGGTGGTCGAGCTGAACGGCCAGGTCGAAAAACTGAACAGCCAGTTGTCTGCAAAAGACACCGACTCATCACTTTTGCAGCAGCAGAAACAAACGGCTGAAGCAGCCCAGCAAAAGCAGGCTGCCGATTATGAAGCACTAAAAAAAGACTACGATGAGTTGTCTGCTGTTATAGCTAAAGGCGATTCCAAGGCATATAAGGATTACTTTGACAAGATCGATCCGAAAGCAGCTTCCGATTTATATGAAAAGATACTCCAGGATCAAAAAATGAGTGATGAAGTAAAGAAATATGTCTCTATTTATGAAAATATGGATGCATCAGCTGTAGCTGGAGTTATGGAGCAGATGGGAACAGGCAAGATGTCTTTGATAATCGAGATAACGAAAAATCTCAAAAAGGAGACAGCCGCTGAAATTTTGACTGAAATGACCCCGGAATTTGCTGCAAAGGTGTCGGAACAGTTAGCCAAGGTCTATAATGTCGGTACTGCCGGCGAAGAGAAATAATCAACAGGTTAATAGAGGGTAAGGCATAAGCCGCTCCTATTATATAGAAGAAAAATTGTATTGAAAGGAGGTGAAAAGATGATTTCATATAATAATGCACCAAAGCTGATGGTTTCTCAGAACAATGAAAATTCACTGGTAAACCTGAAGGCAAAAACTTCTCAGGGAGCTTCAACGTCGGATTTTAAATCGGTATTTGACAAAACATTAAATAATTCATCCGGTACATCAAAAAATACATCAAATGCTTTGAATTCAAATAACGACAAACAAGTTTCCGGGAATGCGGAGGTGAAGCCGAAGTACAATTCTTTCAGAGATGTACAGGCTGAAAGGACAGCAGCTTCAGAACAGTCAAATGTCGGGAAAGTGTCAGGTGGAGCGCAGTCGGAGGAACTCAGTTCAGTATCCGAAAGCATGACAAAAGAGGAGAAATATGATGATCAAATCGTATTACTTGCTCAAATGTTTGGAATATCGCCCGGCGAATTAATGAAACTGGCCAAGCAGCTTGGTTTTTCTGCGGAAGACCTTAGAGATGTAAAGAAACTTGCCCTTTTTGTTCAAAAATTGGGAGAGCTGCTGGAACTCAACGATTCTCAAAAAGAGATTTTGCTTAAAATGGCAGAAGAAGCAAACAGGCAGGCGGGAGCAGCTGAAAAGACCGAAGGTGCCCAATCTGCAGGGTCAGCAGTTAAAGCAGCAGATTCTGGGAACGGTACAGGAATTGATGCTGATAGGCTCTCCAAACTGTCGGCTGACTTAAAAGCTAAAATTGACGCTATGATCAAAGAAGGAAAAACCGATTCTGAATCAATCAGCTCGGAAATTTCAAAAATCCTTGCATCAATGAAAGCACAGGCACAGAATAGACTCAGTGTGAGCAGCGTTTCGAACAATTCTTCTGAAATTTCGTTAAAACCGGAAAATACTGCTGAAAATACCGGTGTTAACCCGGAAGTAAAGCAGGAGGCAAAAACTGATAAGGCTGAAGAAACCGTAACTGGAAAAGAAGCAGCTTCCGATAAGGTAACTTCACAGGTTGATACTAAATCAGGAGTTCAGGTCGACGTATCGAACGATCAGAATCAGCAGCAGAATGTGCAGGTATTTGGGGATGTCAAGGTCAATATGGCCAATACCCAGAATACCGTATCAAAGACTGAGTTTACAATGCCCCAGCCGGTTAGAAGTACGGAAGTTGTAAATCAGGTGGTTGAAAAGGCAAAAGTCATACTCGGCCAGGATAAGTCCGAAATGGTTATCCAGCTAAAGCCTGACCACTTGGGCAAGCTGGAATTAAAAGTTGTTACAGAACAGGGTATTGTTGCTGCAAAGTTTGTTGCTGAAAACCAGAAGGTCAAGGAAATAATTGAAAGCAATATGCAGCTGCTAAAGGATTCACTTGAGAAACAGGGTATTGCAATTGACTCTGTAAGTGTTCAGGTGGGCCATGACAAGAAAGGCGATTACAGCCGGCAGAATTCCTATGCAGGCAAAAGCAGCGGTTCAGCCAACAGGGTTAAGTATGGAGAGGGCGGACAGGAAGGTATGAAAGTGGCCGGAAATATTCTGGAGACTTTACCCGAAAGACTTGCTCAATATTCATATGAGACCAACACAATCAATCTAACAGCTTAGAGGAAGGAGGTTCGGAATGGCAACAGGCAATGTAGCAAATAATACGACAATAGATCAGATTATTCAGAGCACCCAGAGCAAGAAGGAAACCAGGAAAACCGGCGGAGAGCTTGGTAAGGATGATTTTCTTAACTTGCTGGTAACACAGCTCAGATATCAGGATCCTTTGGAACCTACAAACGACAAGGAATTTATTGCACAGATGGCACAGTTCAGTTCTCTTGAACAGATGCAGAACATGAACGGGGTTTTGACAAAATCCCAGGCGTTCAATATGATTGGCAAGGATGTAACAGCTAATATTACCGATCCGAAGACTTATGAGGTCAAAACTATAACCGGTAATGTTTCCACAGTTAAGTTAAGGGACGGAAAGACCTTCCTATTGGTGAACAATCAGGAGGTGGAAGCCGATAAGGTGGTTGAAGTAAATGACAGCATTTACAACACCTATAGCAACCTGGCAGAATATACAAACCTGATAGGCTTTAGAGTCAAAGGTGCTGTTTATGATTCTTCCAATGGCAGCCTGATCAACCTGAGCGGTGATGTAAAAGAGATCCAGAAAGGCATTAATGAGGATTATGCGGTAATGGATGGTGTTGATGTGGAAATAGCCGAAGTAACAGATGCCAAATCAACAAGTCCTAGTTATACCAAGGACTATCTGGAACAGAACATAGGCAAGGAAGTAAAGATAACCATCAAGGATTCCGAAACCGGCAGCAAGGTTCCTGTAACGGCCACATTGAAGAGCTACAATATTGATGAGAACACAGGAAAAATCACAGCGGTTCTTGATGATTTGAATGTTTCAGTGTACAGCGTATCAAATATTCGGAAACAGGAAGCCAAAACCGGAGAACAGGAAACACCGGCAGACGGCAGTACAGCCGGTAATTGAAAGAAGGTGAGTTATGGTGATTAACAGTAATTTTCCAAACAGGATAATTAATTCGCCTTTAACACCCGGCAGAATTCAGACAAACGGTGTAAAAAATAACAATACCGCTAATGTGAACGGAGTTGGTTTTGAAAATATCCTGCAGCAGGCAATAGACAAGACTACGGGAGTAAAATTTTCAAAACATGCTGAGATGAGAATGCAGGCCAGAAATATTGATTTGACACAGACTCAAAAGGACAAGATAAACAACGCAGTCTCCATGGCTCAGCAAAAAGGCGTAAAAGATTCGTTGGTAATACTGGACAATATGGCTTTTGTGGTTAATGTACCAAGCAAAACTGTCATTACTGCAGTAAACAACAATGAATTGAAGGAAAATGTTTTTACAAATATCGACGGTGCAATTTTTGCATAACAACTAATCAGCTGGACCCTGAGGGGAAGCTGAACAGGGTTCCCGAATGACGGACGGAACCCGGGATAACCTAAAATAGGGGGTCATTTAATTATGATGAGATCTATGTTTTCTGGTGTGTCCGGACTAAGAGCACACCAGACAAGAATGGACGTTATCGGTAATAACGTCGCCAATGTAAACACAGTTGGTTTTAAGTCGGGCAGAGTAACTTTCCAGGAAGTGTTCAACCAGACTTTAAGAGGTGCTGGTGCACCTGACGCAGCTCTGGGCAGAGGAGGTACCAACCCGATGCAAATCGGTCTTGGTACAGGTGTTGGAGCTATTGACACAATGATGACAAGAGGAAGCTCACAGAGAACCGACAATCCAACCGACCTGTCAATTGAAGGCGAAGGCTTCTTTATTGTAAAAGGCTCAAATGCCGATACCTTTAAGTTTACAAGAGCAGGCAACTTCGGTCTTGACAAGCTGGG